>DASPJI010000296.1:0-17993 GCA_035628695.1 Thermoanaerobaculia bacterium
TGTTCGACGCCCCGACCGTGGCCGGGCTCGCCGCCTTCCTCGAAGAGAGCCAGCCCGAGGCCGTGGCCCATCTCATCGCCGAGACTCGGGCGGTGGAGGCCCCGCGCCGTCTCGCGCCGGTCGAGCGCCGGGACTGGAGCCGGGAGACGCCGCCGCTCTCCTTCGTCCAGGAGCGGCTCTGGTTCCTGCACCTCCTCGATCCGGAGGGGGGCGTCTACAACATGCCCAACGCCTTCCGGCTCCGTGGACCCCTGGAGCCGGCGGTCCTCGACCGGTCCCTGTGCGAGGTGGTGCGGCGCCACGAGACGCTCCGCACCCGCTTCGAGTCGCGGGACGGACTACCGATGCCGGTGGTGGAGCCGGCGCCGCGGTCGATCCTCCCCGTGGCCGACCTCTCGGCGCTGCCGGGCGCGCCGCGGGACGAGGAGGCCCGGCGCCTCTTCACCGTCGAGGCCTCGCGTCCGTTCGACCTCGCCCGCGGCCCGGTGGTGCGGAGCCTGCTGCTCCGTCTGGCGCCGGACGAGCACGGCGTCCTCTTCGTCGCCCACCACATCGCCTGCGACGGCTGGTCGATGGGGCTCTGGGCGCGGGAGGTGGAGGCCCTGTACACGGCCTTCGCAGCGGGGGAGCCCTCGCCGCTGCCCGAGCCGCCGATCCAGTACGCCGACTTCGCCCACTGGCAGCGGAGCTGGCTCGCCGGCGAGGAGCTGGCGGCGGGTGTCGAGCACTGGCGCGAGCGCCTGCAAGGGGCGCCGCCCTACCTCGACCTGCCCACCGACCGGCCGCGGCCGCCGATCCAGACGTTCCGCGGCGAGTGGGAGACGGCGGCGCTGCCGGCCGGCCTGGCGGCGGAGCTGCGGTCCCTGGGCCAAAGCCACAACGCGTCCCTCTTCATGGTGATGCTGGCGGCCTTCCAGCTCCTGCTCTCGCGGCTCTCCGGCCAGGAGGACGTGCTCGTCGGCTCGCCCATCGCCGGGCGGGTGCCGGAGGCCGAGGGGCTGATCGGCTGCTTCCTGAACACGCTCGTGCTGCGCACCGATCTCTCGGGCGCGCCGACCTTCGCCGGGCTCCTCGGCCGAGTGCGCGAGACCGCTCTGGAGGCGTTCGCCCACCAGGACGTGCCCTATGAGAAGCTCCTGGAGGTGCTGCGCCCCGAGCGCGACCTGTCCCGCAACTCGCTGTTCCAGGTGCTGTTCAACATGCTGAACGCCCCCACGGCCGAGGTCCGGCTGCCGGGGGTGGGCATCGAGGGGGAGGGGCTCGCGGAGGCCTCCTCCAAGTTCGACCTCACCCTCTACGTGGCGGAGCAGAACGACGAGCTGCTGCTCAACCTGGTCTACAACGCCGATCTCTTCGACCGCGCGCGCATCCAGGAGATGCTGCGGCAGTACCGGAGCCTCCTCGCCCAGGCCGTGGCGGCCCCGGACGCCGCCGTCGCCGGCTACTCGCTGCTCACCCCCGAGGCCGCGGCCGTGCTGCCCGACCCCGCGGCGGACCTCGGTGGCCGCTGGGAGGGCACGGTCCACGGCCTCTTCGCCGAGTGGGCGGAGCGCCAGCCGGAGCGGGTGGCGCTGGCCGACAGGAATGGGGAGTGGACCTATGGCGAGCTGGACCAGGCCGTCCAGCGCCTCGCCGCACGCCTCCTGGCCGGCGGCATCGAGCCCGGCGACCGGGTGGCGATCCATGCCCACCGCAGCGCCGCGCTCGCGTGGGCCCTGCTGGGGGTGCTCAAGGCCGGGGCCGCCTTCGTCATCCTCGACCCGATCTATCCCGCCGCCCGTCTGGTGGAGGTCCTGCGCCTCGCCCGGCCCACGGGCTGGCTGCGGCTGGAGGGGGCCGGCCCGCTGGCCGAGCCGCTGGCCACCTTCGTGGCGGAGGCGCCGTTCCGCGTCCGGTTCGACATCCCGGCCGGGGGACCCGAAACCGCCGCGTCGGCCGTGGGCTATCCGCCGCTGCCGGACACCTGGCCGTCCCTGGGGCCGGACGACGTGGCGAGCCACGCCTTCACCTCGGGCTCGACCGGCGTCCCCAAGGGGATCGTCCAGACGCACGGCTCCATGTCCTTCTTCCTCCCCTGGCACCGCGACGTGCTGGGGTACGGCGAGGCCGACCGCCACACCCTGCTCTCCGGCCTGGCGCACGACCCGCTCCAGCGCGACGTCTTCTACGCGCTCGGCTCGGGGGCGGCGCTCTGCGTCCCGGACCCGGACCGTATCGGCGAGCCCGGCTACCTGGCGGAGTGGATGCGCCGCGAGCGGGTGACGGTCACCAACCTGACGCCTGCCATGGCACAGCTCGTGACCGAGGGGGAGCACGCCGCGCTGCCGTACCTGCGGTGCGTGGTCCTGGCGGGCGACATCCTCACCCGGCTGGACGTGGACCGCGTCCGCCGTCTCGCCCCCCAGGCGCGGCTGGTCAACGTCTACGGCTCCACGGAGTCGCACCGGGCGCTGAGCTATCACCTGATCACCGAGGCGGACGAGTGGGGCAAGCAGGTGCTCCCTCTCGGCCGCGGCAAGAACGGCTGCCAGCTTCTGGTGCTCACCGCCGCGGGGATGCGCGCCGGCGTCGGCGAGCTGGGCGAGGTGGCGATCCGCAGCCGTCACCTGGCGGCGGGCTACCTGGGGGACGATGCCCTCACCCGTGATCGCTTCGTGGCCAATCCCTTCGCCCAGGATCCGGCGGACCGCCTCTACCGCACGGGCGACCTCGGCCGCTACCGGCCGGACGGCGAGGTGGAGGCCGCCGGCCGGGCCGACCAGCAGGTGAAGGTCCGTGGCTACCGCGTGGAGCCGGGGGAGATCGAGGCCGAGCTCGGGAGGATCCCCGGCGTCCGCGAAGCCGTGGTGGTAGGCCGCGATGACTCCCAGGGGAGCAAGCGCCTGGTGGCCTACGTGGTGCTGGACAGTGCCGACGCCGGTGAGGCGGAGCTGCGGGAGCTGCTGCGCGAGCGCCTGCCCTCCTACATGGTGCCGGCGGTCTTCGTGGCGCTCGGCGAGCTGCCGCTGAACCCCAACGGCAAGGTGGACCGCCGCGCCCTGCCCGAGCCGCCCTCCCAGGCGGGCACCGCCCTGGAGCGGCGGAGCGTGCCGCCCCGGGACGAGCTGGAGAGCCGGCTCGCCCGGATCTGGGAGGAGGTGCTGGGCACCGCGCCCATCGGCGTCACCGACGGCTTCTTCGACCTGGGAGGCCACTCGCTGCTGGCCGTCCGCCTCACCGCCTGGATTGCCCGGGAGCTGGGGCAGACGCTCCCCCTGGCGGCCCTCTTCCAGGCGCCGACGGTGGAGCAGATGGCCGTCCTCCTGCGCCGCCGGGAGCCGATGGCGGACGGCACGCTGGTGCCGCTCCGTACCGGAGGGAGCCGGCCGCCGCTCTTCCTGGTCCATCCGGCCGGCGGGCAGGTCTTCTCCTACACCGGGCTGGTGCGCGGCCTCGGCCCCGGCCAGCCGGTCTACGGCCTCCAGGACACCGCGCCCCCGGAGTCCCCGCGGACCCTGGCCGGTCTCGCGTCCCGCTATCTGAAGGAGATCCGTGCCGTCCAGCCGCACGGGCCCTATCTCCTGGCCGGCTGGTCCTTCGGTGGCCGTGTCGCCTTCGAGATGGCCCGCCAGCTCGACGCCGCCGGCGAGGAGGCCGCCCTGGTGGCCATGCTCGACACCGGCCTCGTCCAGCCTCCGGCGACCCCGTTGCGCGACGCCGAGCTGCTGGCCGAGGTGGTGGGGGAGCTGCCCCTCTCGATCGACGAGCTGCGGCGTGCGGACGACCCGCTGGCCGCCCTGGTCGAAACGGCCAGGGAGACCGGAGCCCTGTCGCCGGACATCACCCTGGAGTCGGCGCGCCATCTCCTGGACGTCTTCAAGGCCCACCTGGAGGTGGCGCGCACCGACCGGCCGCGGCCGTACCGGGGGAGGGTGGTGTTCTTCGCCGCCGAGGTCCAGCCGGAGGAGATCGCCGCCGATCCGTCGCACGGCTGGTCGCGCCTGGCCGGCGAGCTGGAGCTGCGGCGGGTCCCTGGGGATCACGTGACCATGATCCACAACGCCCACAACGTGCGCGTGGTGTCGGAGCGGCTCGCCGAGTCGATCGAGGAGGCGCTGGCGGAGGTGGAGGCCGTCGTGGGCTAGCCCGCTGACCGTGGAACACAAAAGAGTGTTCCCGGAACACAAACCGGCCCTCCTGGAACACAACGGAGCCTTCCTGGAACACTAACCCCCGGCGGTGGATCATTCCCGCGCCGGGGAGGATCATTCTCCCCGCGGCGGGCGTCATTCGCTGTGCCTCCGGGATCATTCCCCGGTGTTCCCGGATCACTCCCGGGACTCTGTTTGTGTTCCGGGAACGGGGGAGAGTCACTCTCCCTGCCCCCCGGATCACTCCCGTGAGTCGGGGAATGATCTCCCCGCCCTCCCGAATGTGCTTTTCCTCGGACTTTGTGATCTCTGGCGCTTCCCGGACGGTCGTCGGGCACGGGGAGCTGTCCGCGACAGGCCGAGTAGAAGTCCTACCACGTCCCCCGAGCGCGCTGTGCCCCGCCCCAGCGCCGCGCTCGGGGGACATGTCCATCGATTGTCAAAGAACCGACTGAACAGCCCGCGGCTCGGAGAACCGGGAGCAGGCTGCGCAGTCTATCCTCTTCTCTGTAGACTCTGATGTCAATCGCGGGTATGCTATGCAGGAGGCAGGGGCGACAGCTTTCCTGCCCTCGGGTTCATTGACAACTGAATCGCTAGGGGCGCCGCCCCACGGCTGCGCCCTTGGAGCATCCGTGCCCTCGCGGAGGAGGCGGAGGAGCAGTCCTCCGCCTCCCGAGACCGGCCGGCGGCTCTTCCGGAAGGCTCGCCTTTCCTCCGCCGAAGCACCCTCCCTTTCGATGCCGACTTATGTTCATGTATCTATGTTCGGACCATCGAAAGGAGTGTGAGATGACGAGATGGAAATGGCCGCAGATCCTGGGGATTGCGGTGTTGATGCTGCCCGCGGCGAGCGGGGCCGTGCCAATTCGGGTCACCGACGGTCTGGTCGGCGAGTGGCACCTGCAGACGACCCGCCTGCTGTCGCTGGAGCTGGCGCCCGACACCAGCGGCTACGGCCGGACGGGCCGGGTCTACGGCGGCACAGGGTCGTCCTACGGCTGGATGTACACGGGAGTCAACCTCACGGGCGACAAGTACGTCCAGGTGGCCAACTCGTCGAACCTGAACTTCGGCACTGGCAGCTTCACCCTGGCGGCCTGGATCAAGATGTCCGACACCAGCCGGAGCGTCAAGACCATCATCGACAACCGGGGGAGCGACGGCCGCGGCTATGCCTTCGCGGTCCACGGAGGCCATCAGCTCCTTCTGCAGATGGCTGACGAGACCGGCTGGGTCAACCTGCTTTCCGAGCCCAACTGGCTCTCCCCCAACCGGTGGCACCATGTCGCGGTCAGCGTCGCGCGGACGACGTGGCCGGTCAACGCCACCTTCTACGTCGACGGCTATCGCGCCGGCATCGTGACGCCCAAGATGGGGACGATCAACAACACCAACCTGCCGTTCCTGATCGGCGGGCACAAGGATTCCGCCAGCTCGCGGTTCTCCGACCGGATCGACGAGGTCCTGGTCTACAACCGCTCCCTGCCGATCTGGGAGATCTGGAGCATCATGAACCCGGGTCGGCCGCTCTATGAGCCGAGCTACTGGAACAGCGGGAGCCGCCTGGCCAACAACAACTGCTACAACTACGCGAACAACAAGCCGACCGACACGTTCGCGCAGCCCGGCCGTGCCGCGGGCGCGCAGTGGACGTCTCTGACGTGCGCCGCCGTCCATCAGGCCGCCGTCGCCGACGGGCTGCAGCCGATCTCCGGCTATCCGAGCTATGTTCTGGACCTGAAGACCGGCGTTGCCCTGGTCGTCGCGCCCGGCATCGATTATCACTGGTACCGCCTGGACGATGACGGCACGTGGACGCACAAGCCCGGCAACTCGCCCGCGACGAACCGCGACAACTCGGGCAACATCATCACCGACCCGCGCACGGCGAACCGCGGCATCTACACGGAGTTCTGCGGCTTCTACACGCTGTGGTCGGACATCACCCAGGGCTGGGGCCACGAACAGATCAACTAGGCCGACGCACGAGATTCAGGAGAAAACCTATGAGCCGTTTTTCGTTCAAACATTTCCTGGGCGTCGTGCCGGGCCTGGCGCTCGTTGGCCTGCTCGCCGCCGTCCCCTCGTCCGCGCAGGACGCGAAGCCCCAGCCCGAGAAGGGGTTCCGCGTCACGTACCTGCTCTTCTCGGGCCGCCCCAACCCGAGCGTCGTCGTGACAGAGCCCGGCCAGGTGGCCGAGATCGCGCAGCAGCTCGCCGGCACGCTGGCCGGCGGCGCGCGGCGCGATGCCGCCGCTTCGCATCCGGTGCTCGGATACAACGGCATCATGATCCAGCGCCTCGGAGCTTCGAAGGGAGAGGGCTGGTTCGTCGTCAACAGGGACACGCTGCGCGTGGAAGGCGGCGATGCGCAGGTCCCTGCCAGTGAGACCGGAGGCGCGAAATCCCTGGCCGCGTTTTCCCGGTCGACCCTCGCGGTTTCCCGCGAGGCCGAGGAGATCGAAGACCTCCTGATCTCTCTCGGCATGAATGCCGGGGTGATCGACGAGGCCGGCCAGTCCGTGCTGTACTCCCCCCCCGAGTGAGCCGAGACAGGCACTACCCTTTCCGGAGCAACGGGGCGCCGCCGGTGAGCTGCAAGCCGGCGGCGCCCATGTCTGTAAGGGTCCTACCCGGCCGCCTTCGTCTCCGGCAGCCGCTCGTCGAGGATGGCGCCGCAGCGCTCGAGCGCCACCGTCCCCGCCGCCTCCAGCATCCAGGCCAGTGACTCCGGAACCTGGAGCAGAAGGATCACTAAGTTGATGGCGTCCACCAGAGGCTCGTCGAACACCCGGAGCCGTCCGGCGACCTCCTCACCCCCGAGACCGGGGAGGAGGAGGGGATACGCGCCGTCCGCATCGGGCTGCTTGTCGATGCGGAGCAGCGGGTCCCGCCCCGTGCCGGGGAGCACGGCAGCGGCGATAAGGGCGAGCCACTGGGACGGGAACACCGCCAAGGGAGAGAATCCCCGACCCAGGCTCTCGCCGATCCGGAACAGGCCGAAGCCCTCACCCGGGATCGCCTCGATCCGCCAAGGACCGGCGACATCGGCCTCGCCCGCCGTGGGCGGCTCGTCCTGCTCGGCCATCCGGCACAGAAACTGCGTTTTGAAGACGTTGGGGTGTACACCAGAGCTGATAGGCTGCTCGTAGCCTTGCATATGTCCTCCCAATAGGACTTTGTAGGGTTAGGCCTGGGGGAGAGTTCGAGCTCTCTTCCGGGCCGTAAGCCAGCACCATGCCAGCCGTCCCTCCTTCCAGAGATGTTGTCTGGATCTTCCTGAACCGTTCTTCCGTTTCCCCTCGACACCCCTTCTCCCGGGAAGACCGCACGCCAGGTTTGTGTGAGGCGATTTAGCAAAGCGGTAACGGGGTGTCAAGCAGGTAACGAAGATCTGCGGGGTCCTGTCGTCCTTACCCTGAGAAGGGAGTCTCGCCCTGAGAAGAGGTGAAGCCTATGGGTTGACCGCAGGAACTGTGTAGCGTCATCTCCTTAACACGCAACGCTCGACTGATCGCTACCTTCTGTCCCTTTGATAGCCTCCATGGCACCGCACCGTTCGAGAGCCACCGCCCCCGCCGCCTGAGGCCCAAGATCGGATGCTACACTCCGGTCCGTGAGGACCATCATGGGTAGCGGAGTGCGAGGGCCGATCTTGCTCGTCGAGGATGATGTGGAGACCCGGCTTGCCTATCGGGCGCTGCTCGAGCACGCCGGCTGGAATGTGCACGAAGCCGCCGACGGCGAGCAGGCGTTGCGGTTGGTCGACGACCTTCTTCCCCGCGCGGCGATCATCGACATCTCGATCCCCGGCATGGACGGTTGGGAGACGACGCGACGCCTCAAGCTCGACGAGCGCACGCGCGACGTGCCGGTCCTGCTGGTGACCGGCCATGCGCTCGACGAGGACCGCCAGCGGGCGCAAGATCTCGGCTGCGCTGCCTATCTGGTCAAACCCGTTCTGCCCTCGCGGTTCGTCGAGGAAGTGGCGCGCTTGGTGGAGAAACCCTGAAGAACGCCACGCCGAGCATGGATCAGCCCAATGGACGCACAGCGGCCGCCGCTCCCACGGACACCGGCGGTTGCCTCCGCGTGCTCGTCGTCGATGCGGACGGGAAGGTGGCAGCCCAACTCGCCACGGCGCTCGAAGGCTCGCCAGAGCGCGAACGGTTCGAGCTAGCGCGCGCCTCGGGCCTGACGGAGACCCTCGAAAAGCTTGCTGCCGGGGACACCGACGTCGTGCTGCTGCCGATCTCGCCGCTCGACCAGGGACTCGGGCCTCTGGTCACCATCCGCGCGGAAGCTCCCAACCTGCCCGTTGTCGTGCTCTGCGCGACCGGGGACGAGCCTCTGGCCGTCAAAGCCGTGCAACTCGGCGCCAGTGACTACCTGGTTGCTGAGCGGCTCTACGGCACCCTCGCTGCGCGTTCGTTGCGCCACGCGGCGGAGGTGGCACGAATGCGGGCGGTGCTTGCCGCGCATCATGCGGAGTGGCCAGCCTCGCTGGGCGAAAGAGCGAGCAGCCGCCCGGCGCCGCTACGGGCAGCGTTCCCTGAGCGCTTCGCCGAGCTCGTTCGTGATTACGGGGAGATCCTCGATCGCGCCGTGGAGCAGATCCTTCAGCGGCAGCTGGCGCCATTCGAGCACCGGCTGCAGAAGCTGGCCAGCGTAGCGGCCGACCTGCGCGCCGGGCCGCGCGATATCGTCGAGTTGCATGCCACGGCCATGAAGCAGCGGGAGGCCGAGCAGGGGCCACAGCGCATGAAGCTCTACCTCGCGGAAGGCCGCCTGCGATTGCTCGAGCTCATGGGGTATCTGGTCGCTGTCTATCGCAACCGCTGGCTGGGAGGTCCGAGGTCCGGGGCGGATTGAGGACACGCACACGAAAGGATGGATGACCTGGACCGATACGTGCTGAAGCTCTACATCAGCGGTCGATCGCCGCGAGCCGAGCGCGCGATCGCTAACCTCCGGCGCCTCTGTAAGGACGAGCTCGAGGGGTGCTATGAGCTCGAGATCATCGACGTCCTCGAGCACCCGCAACTGGCCGAGGATGACCGGATACTGGCCACGCCGACATTGATCAAGCAACTGCCGCCGCCGCTACGACGAGTGATCGGGGATCTGTCCAATCACGACAAGGTGTTGCTGGGGCTCGATGTGCGGCCGCGTGACGAACGTCCGCGGGAGGGAGAGAAGCCGTGACGAGGAGAAGCCAATGAGCGAGCGGGTGCTTCCACCGGCTAAAGTGTTGACCGGCATTCCCGGCTTCGACAATCTCACCTATGGCGGCCTACCCGCCAATCGTTCGACACTGGTCTCCGGCAGCTCGGGAAGCGGCAAGACCATCTTCGCCGTGCAGTACCTCGCCCGCGGCATCACCGAGCTTGGCGAGCCCGGAGTCTTCGTAACCTTCGAGGAGAGTCCCGACGACATCCGCCGGAACGTCGCAAGCTTCGGATGGGATCTCGCCGCTTGGGAAGAGGACGGGAAGTGGGCCTTCGTGGATGCCTCACCCGATCCCGAGGAGGAGATCCTCGAGGCCGGCGACTATGACCTGGGCGGCGTGATGGCGCGGATCAAACATGCGGTCGCCCGCACCGGCGCGCGGCGTCTGGTGGTCGACTCGCTCTCTGCCGTCTTTTCGCAGTTCCAGGACGCGTCCGTCGTGCGCAACGAGTTGTTCCGCATCGCCCGCGCCGCCCGGAAGATGGGCGTCACGGCGGTGCTAACCGCCGAGCGGACTGAAGAGTACGGCCCGGTCGGCCGTTACGGAGTCGAGGAGTTCATCGCCGACAATGTAGTGGTGTTCCGCAATGTGCTGGAAGAGGAGCAGAGGCGGCGCACGCTGGAGCTCCTCAAGTTCCGTGGAACGGATCACCAGAAGGGGGAGCACCCGTTCGTGATCGAGGCAGACCGCGGCCTGGTGGTGACTCCGCTCACCGGTGTTCCCCTCGAGCAGCGATCGTCGAACGTCCGCGTCACCTCCGGCAATCCCGAGCTCGATGCCATGTGCGGCGATGGCTTCTTTCGGGATTCCGTGGTCCTGGTCTCCGGGGCCACCGGGACCGGCAAGACGTTGACGGTCACTCACTTCGTCGCTGGCGGAGCGCGTGAGGGCGACCGCGGATTGCTGTTCGGCTACGAGGAAA
The DNA here is from genome assembly GCA_035628695.1 of Thermoanaerobaculia bacterium. GTDB lineage: Bacteria > Acidobacteriota > Thermoanaerobaculia > Multivoradales > UBA5704 > DASPJI01. The sequence continues at coordinate 10,286 of DASPJI010000296.1, forward strand.
GCCGCGAGCAACTGGTCCGCAACGCCGCCGGATGGGGAGTCGATTTCGGGAGCATGGAAGATGCCGGCATGCTGCGGGTCCACTGCGAGTATCCGGAGGCGCGTGGGCTGCAGGACCACCTGCTGCGGATCAAGCGGATGATCGAGGAGTTCGCGCCGCAGCGCGTGGTCATCGACTCGCTCTCGGCGCTCGAGCGGGTAGGGCCGCCAAAGGCGTTCCGGCAGATGGTGATCGATCTCACCTCGTTCATCAAGCAGAAGTCGATCACCGGCCTGTTCACCAACACCACGCCCACACTGGTTGGTGGTACGTCGGTGACCGAAGCTCACATCTCGAGCCTGACTGATTCGATCATCCTGCTGCGGTATGTCGAGATGTTCGGTGAGATGCAGCGCGGCCTGATGGTGCTCAAGATGCGAGGCTCGCCGCACGACAAGGAAATCCGCCAAGTGACAATCGATGCCACCGGTATGCATCTCGGCGAACCCTTCCGCTCCGTGAGCGGCATTCTGAGCGGCAATCCCGTGCACTCGCGCGAGGAACTGGCTCGGCTGGAGGGGCTCTTCCCCCAGGAATGAGCCTGGCACAGCGCCTGCATGGAGGCCCGTGCAACGGCGGGTGACAGTCTCCAGACGAGAGCGAACTCCATGAGCGGCAAGGGTCTAAAGGTAAAGAAAGTCGCGATTTCACCACCCGATTTCCGGGTCTTGTTCGAGTCCGCGCCTGGTCTCTATCTGGTCTTGACGCCGGATCTGCGCATCATCGCCGCCAGTGACGCGTACCTGCAGGCGACGATGACGAAGCGCGAGGAGATCCTCGGCCGTGATCTCTTCGAAGTGTTTCCCGATAACCCCGAAGACACCGCAGCCAGCGGCACACGCAACCTGCGCGCCTCTCTCGAGCGGGTTCTCGCGACGAAGAAGCCGGATGCGATGGCCGTGCAGAAATACGACATCCGCCGGCCCGAGGAGGATAGCGGCGGGTTCGAGGAGCGCTACTGGAGCCCGGTGAATTCGCCGGTCTTCGCAACCAACTCCGAGATCGCCTACATCATCCACCGCGTCGAGGACGTCACCGACTTCGTGCGTCTGAGACAACAAGGTATCGAGCAGACGCGCCGTACGGAGGCCCTGCAGAGCGAGGCGGAGAGGATGGAAGCCGAGATCTTCCTGCGCGCCCAGCAACTGCAGGAAGCCAACGCGCAACTCCGCGAGGTCAATGCGCAGATCGAACAGCGCGATACCGAGCGCGAGCGGATCATCGAGGGGACCGGCGATGCGATGGTCGTCGTCGATCTGGAGGGCTCGGTGCGGTTTGCCAACTCCGCCGCCGAGGCATTGTTCGGCCAACGGCGCGAGAAGCTCCTGGGCAGCCCCTTCGGGTTTCCGGTGGTGTCCGGTGAGACCACCGAGCTCGATGTGGCCGGCAGCCGGGTGGCCGAGATGCGCGTCGTCGGCCTGCTGTGGGAGGGGCGTAGCGCCTATCTGGCTTCGCTGCGCGACATCACCGGCCGCAAGGAGGCCGAGGACGCGGAGCGCCGCCTGTGGCGGGAGCGCACCGCGCGAGAGGAAAGCGAGAAAGAGCGGCGGCGTCTGCAGGAGCTCCTGGAGCGTGCCCCCGCGGCGGTGTTGACCACTCGCGGGCAGGATCACGTCTGCGTCTTTGCCAACCCCCGCGCGACCGAGCTGGTGGGGGGGCGCGAGCTGCTCGGCCGGCCGCTGGCCGAGACCCTTCGAGAGCTCCGCGGCCAGGGCTTCCTTGAAGCATTCGACAGGGCGTTCCAGGATGTGGCGAGCGGTGCCAGTCCCGAGCTCGAGCTGTCGCTCGCCGGCGAGCGGGGGGAGGCAGGGGAGGCCTGGCGTTGCGTCGACGTCACCTGGGTACCCCTCGGCCAGGATGGGCGGGTCGACGGGGTCATGTGCTTCGCGCACGATGTCACCGAGCAGGTGGCGATGCGACGGGCGTTGGAGCAGACCATGGAGCGGTTGCGCGAGGAGGAGCGCCGCAAGGACCAGTTCATGGCTGTGCTCGGCCATGAGCTCCGCAACCCGCTGGCGGGCATCGATGGCGGACTGCGCCTGCTTGCAGGGGGAGCCGACCCCGATCGGGAGCAGTGGGCGTTGGCCATGATGCGTAACCAGGTGCGCCAGCTCACCAGCCTGCTCGACGAACTGCTCGATGTCTCGAGCATCGCGCGCGGCAAGCTCGAGCTGCGACGGAGGGTGGTCCCGCTGACTCAGATTGTGGAGGCCGCCACCGCGTCGACCGCAGCGCGGCTGTCCGACTTTGAGCAGCGTCTGATCGTCTCTATGCCCGACGAACCCCTGCACATGGACGCCGACCCGCGGCGCATCGAACAGGTGCTCGCCAACCTGCTGGTCAACGCGTCCAAGTATTCCGATCGGGGAACGGAGATCCGCCTCGAGGTACGTAGCGAGGCGGAGGAGGCCATCATCGAGGTGAGCGATCAGGGCTTCGGCATCGATCCTCAGATGATCGAGCGGATCTTCGAGCCCTTCATCCAGGCGCCACGCGGAGACGGTGGGAAGATGGCGGGCGGCCTCGGCATCGGGCTGACCCTGGTCAGGCAGCTCGCCGAACTGCACGGGGGCTCGGCGGTGGCCCACAGCGACGGGCTAGGCAGGGGCAGCACCTTTACCATCCGGCTGCCGATCGCTGCGGAGGCGGCTCCGGAGGTGCCGGCCGAGAGCACCGCGACCGTCTCGTTGGCAGAGCACCGGATCCTGGTGGTCGACGACAACGTCAACGCGGCGACAGCGCTCACCGAGTTGCTGAAGCTTCGCGGGTGCAACGCGCGGGCAGCAATCAGCGGCGGCGAGGCGCTGACGGCCGCGAGCGAGGAGGTTTTCGACGTCATCCTCCTTGATCTTGACCTTCCGGACATCGTGGGGTACGAGGTCGCCACCGAGCTCCGGCGCCGGCCCGCCGGCTGCCGCCTGCTCATTATTGCCGTGTCCGGCTTCGGCGACGAGCAGGCCCGCGAGCGCTCGCGCAAGAGCGGCATCGACCACCACATGGTCAAGCCGGTCGAGATCGACGAGTTGCTGCGGGTCATTGCCAGCGGCACCCTTGTCACCAGATAAGCAACCTAAGCAAAACAAGAGCAAAGCCGCCTACCTCGTACTCGAGTGGGGAAGGGATGGGGGCCATCCGTTTGGCCCGCGCGAGGAGGGGCCGTGAGGCCCGTAGAGGTGGCCGGCAAGGCTGACGGCAAGGCTGACGAGTCACCCACTTGTAGAGGCTTGGCTTGGAAGAAGCTTGGAAGAAGAGTCACCCATTTGTAGAGTAGAGAACTGGAAGAAGAGTCACCCATTTGTAGAGTAGAGAGCTGTAAATTGCCCGTTCCATAGTGCTGATCGGGCATAGGATGGCGGCTGAAGTGGGTAGAAGCCGGCTGAAGCCCGTCCGATGAAGTGTCTCGTGGTTCTGAGTGCCTGTTTCGGAGGCGCTTCTGAGGCAGGAATGCCCCGAGCAGATAGACCTCTCCCTTGTTCAGTGGCGTCGGCGCCCACCCATCGATCAGTTCGCGACTGGCCGAAGTTGCTTCGTCAGCCGGCAGTCGCCCTTCGCACGAACGGCAGGGCCGGCGGGAAGCTCCCTTCCGGGAACTCCACGAGCCGGTCGCCCGCCCTCAACTTCTCGGACGCATCCCTGAACGCCGCTACGAAGCGGCTATAAGCCTCGCGCAGCGCCAGGTATGCCCGCTTGCTCGCCGTGTGGAACAGCGGCGCGGGCGACTTCTTGGTCCGGTTTGGACGGGTATGCGGTTGCTGCCTGCGCACCATGTCCGCTCCCAGAGGCTCGGTGCCCTTTGCCTCTCTCACTACCCGGGCTTCCTCCACGATCTCAGCCACCAGGTCGACCATGCGCCGCCGGTACTCTTCCGGCGGCAGGTGCCTCCAGCAGGGGAGGGGAGCGAGGGTCAGGACCTCCTCGGTCGCGAACTGGCGCGGCTCGGGCTCCTTGCCGCGCAACCGGTACCGGTACTCCTGGGTCCGGTCGTACCAGACTCCGACCACGGGCTCTCCGCTCAGCAGGGCATGGACCGCGTGGGCGCCCGGCCATTCGCGAGGATCGGCGACCAGGCCCTCCTTGGCCCCATGAGAAAGGATGTACTTCAGGCGCGCGATCTGGGCCCCCTCTTCGTCGCTGACCGGAATGGACTGATAGCGGCGGCCCCAGAACCTCTCTTTCCAGTCCGCCAGACGGCCGAGCTCCCGGGCGAGGTTACCGTTCAGGTAGCCCATGAAGGCGGACATCTGACCGGCATCCTCCACCCAGATCAAGAGATGGAAGTGATTTGAGGCAAAGGCGAAGACGATCAGATCCAGCGGATACATCCGTTTGGCCCGCGCCAGGACCCCGAGGACGATCTCCTGGACATGGGCACGAGGCGTGAGCAGCAGGCGGCTTTGGACGGTGCGGCAGGTCACCTCGACGAGTGACCCGCCTTCTGGGACATGGCGGAGTTTTTTCGGCATGCCCCTAAAAGACGGAAAACGCCGGAAAAATCGCTCAATTTTAGTTTATCGGCAACCGTCTATTACGGGGAGACCCCGGAGGGAGCCGTGCCTGGACCCGATCTTGCTGCCCGTCGGCCGGAGGGAGGACGTCATGAGCCAGACCAATGAACGGACGAGCCAAGCTCCTCACGGGGGACCGGCCGATAGCGAGCATGACCAGAAGGTCCCAGAGATCGACCTGCTCAGCCCCTTGACTCTGCGGGGTGTCACCCTGCGCAACCGCATCGTCATGTCGCCCATGTGTCAATACAGCGCCGAGGAAGGTCTGGCCAATGACTGGCACCTGGTCCATCTCGGCAGCCGGGCGGTGGGCGGGGTTGCCCTGATCATCGTCGAAGCCACGGCCGTCACCCGCGAGGGAAGGATCTCGCCTCGAGACCTGGGAATCTGGGGCGACGAGCACGTCGAGCCGCTGGCGCGCATCGCCCGCTTTGTCCACTCCCAGGGAGCGGTCCCCGGCATCCAACTCGCCCATGCCGGGCGCAAGGCGAGCTGTGAGCCGCCCTGGCTGGGCGGCGCACCCATCCCGGCGGACCGGCCGGACGGCTGGACCGTCGTCGCTCCCAGCGCGGTGCCGTTCCACGAGGCGGGTGCGGTCCCCGTGCCGCTCGACGAGGCCGGCATCGACGGCGTCGTCGCCGCGTTCGAGGCCGCCGCCCGGCGCGCGCTGGAGGCGGGCTTCCGTGTCATCGAGATCCACGCCGCCCATGGCTACCTGCTGCACGAGTTCCTTTCACCGCTCAGCAACCAAAGAGACGACCACTACGGCGGCAGCCTGGAGAATCGCATGCGCCTCCTGCTGCGGGTGGCCGGGCGGCTGCGGGCGCTGATGCCGGAGGAACTGCCGCTCTTCGTGCGGATCTCGGCGACCGACTGGGTCGAAGGAGGCTGGGATGTCGAGCAGTCCATCGAGCTGGCGAAGCGGCTGCGCGAGGCGGGCGTGGATCTGATCGACGTCTCGTCGGGCGGGACCACGCCGCGGGCGCGCATACCGGTTGGCAAGGGTTATCAGGTGCCCGCCGCCAGGCGCATCCGCGATGAGGCGGACGTCAGGACCGGTGCGGTGGGGCTTATCACCGAGGCGTCCTATGCCGACGAAATCATCACGGGCGGGGACGCTGATCTGGTTCTCCTCGGTCGGGAGTTGCTGCGGGAGCCCTACTGGGCGCTCAAGGCTCAGCACGAGATGGACGAGGAGCCGGCCTGGCCCATCCAGTACGGGTACGCCGTCAAGCGGCGCTCCCGGTGAGGCCCTCGGAACGCGAGGTTTTCCCGCGGCGCCTTCCAAACAGAAACAGTGCATCCCGACCGGATGCTGTTGGAGCTTCGAGGACCTGGGCGCCGATCCTCCAAGCAGGGGCTGGACAGTGCCACCGAAAAGAGTAGGATTCTTTAAATGATTGAGCCGGCGGGAACGCCGGCTCCTCAACGAGGGAGGTCGCATGCGCAAGAAGTTGCTCACCCTGGCCCTGGTGTTGACTGCAGCCGTTGTTGGGACGCTGGCTCCTCAAGCCAGCGAGGCTCTGCCTTGCTGGACCTGTGACCCTGCGACGAGGTGCTGCTGGGATTTCTGCGAGAGTTACAGGTGGTGCTACTGACGACAGGTAGCCGGAAATCAGTTCCACGACAGGCGCCCCTCACTGTAGGGGCGCCCCGCGGGCGTTCAAAGGGTATTGCCCAGGCCTGGGCGGCGGGGGTGCTGGTGGGGGAGGCTCGGTGAGGGCCGCCAAGAATCCGCTTCTTCGGCTACAATCGCGAAATCTTGACGGATCGACCTGCTGGAGATCATCTCCAGGGCGAAACGATCGGCCCTTATCGCCTGGATGCGCCCATCGGCTCCGGCGGCATGGGGACGGTCTGGCGTGCCTGGGACGAGCGCTTGCGGCGGCATGTGGCCGTCAAGCGGGTGCTTCGGGATTCGGAGGTCCGCCGCGAGCGGTTGCGTCGCGAGGCGCAGGCCGTTGCCCGGCTCAGTCATCCCGCGATCGTCCACGTCTACGACCTGCTCGAAGGTGACGGCGCGGACTGGATCGTCATGGAGCTGGTCAGCGGCGAGGACCTCCGCAAGATTCTCGACAGGACCGCGCGGCTCGACGTAGGGCAAGCCCTTCATCTCGGCCGGCAGATCGCCGAAGGGCTCGCCGAAGCGCATGCCCAGGGCATCCTGCATCGTGATCTCAAGGCGGCCAACGTCATGGTCACCGCGTCCGGGCGCGCCAAGATCCTGGATTTCGGCCTCGCCAAGACGCTGCGCGGCGAAGGTTCCGGCGCGGCCGATGTCGACCAGTCGCTGTCGCTCCCCGGAACCGTGCTCGGCACCTGCTACGCCATGTCGCCTGAGCAGGCTCTCGGGCACGATCTCGACCCCCGGTCCGATCTGTTTTCCCTCGGCTCTCTGCTTTACGAGATGCTTACCGGCAGCGCGCCGTTTCGCGCCGAGGATGCCCGGTCTTCGCTGGCGCGGGTCCTCTATTTCCAGCCCCGTCCGCTGCGCGAGGTCCGGCCGGAGGTGCCTTCCGGTCTCTCCTCGCTGATCGAGCGCCTGCTCGAGAAGGAGCCTGCCAAGCGGCCTGCCGGCGCCGGTGAGGTCGCCAGGATCCTGGCGACCCTGGCAACAACCTCTCTTGAAAGCTCCAACTCGTCCGGTGCCGGTGGCAAGGTGGCAGCGAGCACCGCGAATTCCATCCTGGAGACGATCGTGGAGAGGTTGCCTGTCGCCGAGGTGCCGGCACCCATAAAGCCGCCTGCCGGCGAAGGCCGCCGCGATCCCAGCAGCGGGGTCGGCGGCGAGCGGCGGACCGTCACAGTGGTCTGTTGCAGCGTGGTGAGCGCCGAAGCCGCGGTCCCCCTCGAGCTCGAGCTCCTCTCGGCGTCAATGAGCAGTATCGAGAGCCTGGCCCAGGAGGTCTGCCGGGACCTTGCCGGCCACCTGGGAGCCGTCCTGAGTCACATGGTGTGGATCTACTTCGGCTATCCCGTCAGCCATGAGGACGATGCGGTGCGGGCTGTGCGGGCGGCCCGCGAGCTGATGGTCCGCGCCCGGGAGGCGGGACTGCTGCGCCGGGGACTCGCCCTGCGCTTCGGAATTCACACCGGACCCGCGGTCGTGTGGCTCCGTCCGGGCCAAGCGGACCGCCTGCAACTGGGGAGCACCTTCGACTTCG
>DASPJI010000297.1:0-5273 GCA_035628695.1 Thermoanaerobaculia bacterium
GTCGGAGGAAGCGGTAGACGGCGGCTGGCTCGAGTACTGCCATGCGAGGGGCATCTTCGACTGCCTGGGGGAGGCCGAGGTGATGGGCGAGGAAGTCACGTTCAAGATGAACGGCGACGACGCGTTGGCCCTGGTCGACCACTTCTCGGCCCCCTCGAAATCCAGAAACGTCACCTGGTCCAACTTCCAGATGCGGGGCTTGACCACGAGCGGCGCCGAGATCAGCGCCACGCTGGACCAGACCCGCAAGTCGTCCGGCACGTTGCTCTCCGTGGGGAACACGAAGTTTCCCGCCACCGCGACCATGCGGTTCTTCTTGCGGCTCGAGACCGGCGGAATGACCCTGGTCTCCACCAAGCCGGCGGTGTTCCAGGGCATCGTCAATTCCATCGCGCCCTCGCCCGGTGATTCGCTCGCCCTGATCAGCGGCCCGGTCGAGTTCTACGAGGAGGGTGGGAATCCCGACGTGAAGATGGCCACGCTGAACAAGTCGAGGGTCGTCTACCGGAGGGCTCTCCCTCTGGAGGTCGAGCCTGCCGGCAACGTGAAGCAGTAAGCCGCGGCAATCTCTCTCTTCGCCGTGATCGGCGCTATGGCGCTTCCTGGCGCCCGTAGCCGTCGGTCGCGGCGAACGGCTCTCTGAGCAACCCGACGCCACCGTCCGCGCCGGCCATCCCCGCCCAAACAACGATCATCCCCGAGCCAAGAAGGGCCTTACCCAGGGTAGGAGCGCCGTACCCATGGGATGGCCGCCATTTCCCGAGGCAGGGCCTCCGTACCCGTGGACAGGGCCTCTCTACCTACTCGCGGCGTGCCGTACCCACGGGTACGGGGCCGTCCCCACGGGTAGGGAGTCCGCCCCGGGAGGGATGACGGCCATCTCCCGGCCGGCAACGGTTGCGGAGCCCATTCCACCGGGTCCCGGAGGCGGAGGACGTCCCCTCCGCCTCCCTACGACGCGGCGCCGCGGTTCAGGAGCGCGGCCTTGGATCCGGCGGCGCTCCCGCAAGATTCAGTTGTCAAAGAACGGGGAGAGCTGGCTCCGAGCCGAGCCCGAATCTGCCCCCAAAGAAGTGTACAGAGAATACACCTCGAACACAAAGACTAAGTTGACATTCTGGACGGGATTGGCGACAATGAATGCTGCAAGCGGGGGACCAAGGTCCCACCAGGAAGGTTCTTTGACAATTGATGGGCATGGTTCTGGGCACGGCGGGGGCGGCGGCCGTGCCCGGGACCGTAGTGTGAGCGACCGCTTCAGCTTGGCGCCGGCGGCGCCGTGTGCTAGCCTCCGGCCTCGCCTCCCGACAACCTTGTAGTGGAGTCAGGGCCCCGTAGGACGTCTGTGCGAGTGAGCAGGAAACCATGACTCCGACCCTCGCCAGCGGGGGGGCCGGCCGGCGTGACCTGTGGGTGAGCCTGCTCATCGGGCTCTGCTGCCTGCTGGTCTACAACGCCAACCGGCGGGCGATCAGCTCCGGCGACGCCTACCCGGCGCGGTACCTGCCGTTCGCGATCTGGCAGCACCACACCGTCCTCCTCGATCCGATCGCGCCGGTCACCAACCAGGGGCGCGGCGGGACGGCGCACTGGATGGTGCCCCAGGCCGACGGCCGCATCGTCTCGCTGTATCCCGTGACGCTGCCGGTGCTCATCTCGCCGCTCTACCTTCCCGCAGTCGCTTACCTGCGCCTGGAGGGTTGGACGGAGAGGCGACTGGACCACGTGGCAAGGATCATGGAGAAGCTCGCCGCCTCGTTCGTGGCGGCGCTCTCCGCGGCGCTCCTCTACCTGCTGCTGCGGCGCCGGGTGACGGTGCCGACCGCGCTGCTGCTCACCATCGCCTATGCCTTCGGCACCACCACCTGGGTGATCAGCAGCCAGGCCCTGTGGCAGCACGGGATGGCCGAGCTGCTGCTGGTCGGCGCCCTGCTGTGCCTCACCGCGCCGTGCACCACGCCGCGGGCGCTGGCGGCGGGATTGCTGTGCGGGCTCGTCGCCGCCAACCGCCCTCCGGACCTCATCCTCGCGGCGGCGCTCGGCGCCTATGGACTGTTCTGGGCCGGCCGCCGGGCGCCGCGGCTCGCCGCGCTCATCGGGGCGGCGGCGCTGCCGATGGTCCTGGCGCTGGCCTACAACCTCGCCGTGGCCGACCACTTCGCCGGTGGCTATGGGCGGGTCGGCAAGGCCACCTTCTTCGAGCATGACCTGCTCTCCGGCCTCGCCGGCCTGCTGTTCAGCCCGACGCGGGGGCTGTTCGTCTTTTCCCCGTTCCTGCTCTTCCTCGTGCTGGCCTGGCGATATCGACCGCGGGGGCCGCTGGACCGGGACGAGCGGGGCCTCACCCTGGCGATCAGCATCGGCGTCGTCCTCCAGCTCCTGCTCTACGCCAAGACCGACTGGCGGACGGGCATCTCCTGGGGGCCGCGCTATCTCACCGACCTCCTGCCGCTGCTCGTCTGGCTGCTGGCGCCGGTGGTTGCCGCGCTGCGTGGCTTCGGCCGGGCCCTGTTCGTGCTCGCGGTCGGCGCCGCGGTGGTCATCCAGGCCATCGGCGCCTTCTGGTACACCGGCGTGACCGACGCCGCGCTGTACGCCGTCACCAGCGGTCCCCACCGGATGCGGGCCGCCTGGGACTGGCGGAACGCGCCCTTCGTCGCGTCCCTCCAGCACGGCCTCGCGCCGGCGGAGCTGATGTTCGAGGTGCGCGGCAGCTTCGACGCCATCGAGACCGCCGGCGGCCCGGCCTTCGCGGTCAGCGCCGGCCAGGAGGCCTACGCCGCCGGCTGGGCGCTGGCGGGCGACGCGGCGCCCTGGCAGGTGGGGGTCCTCATCGACGGCCGGCTGACCGCCGTCTCCCGCTCCTTCCACGACCGGCCCGACGTCCGCGCGGCGCTGAACGAGGCGAGCCCCGCCGGCTGGCGCGTCCCGGTCGACACGGCCGGCCTCGCTCCCGGCAAGCACCGGGTGGCCGTCCTCGCCTGGGCCTTCGAGAATGGAGCGGGCCACTACCTCGGGGAGCACGAGCTGACCGTGCGCACGGCCGGCGAGGAGCTCGAGGATGGATTCAAGACGGCGGCGGCGCGGCTGCGCGCGCGCCAGCAGGGGCCGGGCTACTGGCTCACCACGCACACGATCACGACGCGCTTCCAGCAGCCGCTCCAGGAGATGAACACCTATCTCACCGCGCTCCTGATCGACCTGCTCGAGCCGCTGGCGTCCACCGGTGCTCCCGGCGATCTCGGCGACAGCCTGCGGCGCGCCCGCCGGCACCTCACCGAGCAGATCGAGGCCGGCGGACTGGTGCGCTATCACGGCCTGCCCGACGCTCCCGGCATCGGCACCCTGGGGTGCGCGATCACACCCGATTCCGACGACACGGCGCTCGCCTGGAGGATCGCTCCCAGCCCCGACCGGCGGCGGCTGCCGGCCGCCCTGGCGACCCTCGACCGCTACCGCACCCGCGAGGGCCTCTACCGTACCTGGCTCGCCCCCGTCGAGGACTACCGGTGCCTCAACCCGGGCAGTGATCCGAACCCGGCCGACCTCACCATCCAGATGCACGTGCTGCTGATGCTGGCTGAGGAGCGGCCGGCGGCCGGCCGGGCGCTCTGCGAAGCGCTCCGTCCGGTCGTCGATCAGGACCGGGTCTGGGTCTACTATCGACGGGCGCCGCTGGTGCCGATCCTGCGCCTGCCCGACCTCCGGCGCGCCGGCTGCGACCTGGAGCTGCCCGAGTCACGGATGCGGACGGAGGTGGAGGGCCAGGAGATCTGGGTCTCCGCGGCCCGGCTGCTGGCGCGCGCGCCAGCCTCGGCGGACCGGTCAGCGGACGCCGCGGAGGCCCGGGCGGTGCTGCGCCGGCTCGCGCAGGACGACTTCGCCCTCCTGCGAGAGAGTCCGCCGCTCCTCTATCACAACGATCTCACCGCGTCGGTCTCCCGATACTACTGGTCGGAGGACGTCGGCTACGCCCTCTGGCTGAGGCTCTATCATGAGTATTCACACCCCGGTCATCCCCCTCTCGCCGGTTAGAGCTGCCGCGGCGCGCTACCTGTCCTGCCTGCGCCTGCCGGAGATCCTCGTCCTGCAGGGCTCGCCCCTGCTCGGCGCCGCCTTCGCGCTCCGCCAACCGGCGGCGGAGCACGTGGGGCCGCTGGCGCTGCTGATCGCCGCCAACGTCTTCCTGGTGGCGCACATCTTCATGCTCAACGACTGGGCCGGCCTGACCACCGACCTGGCCGACCCCAACAAGGCGGCCGGCGTCTTCACGGCGAGGGGTGTGGGCCGCAAGGAGATCGGCGGCCTCACGGCCGGCCTGCTGGCCTTGAGCCTGCTCCTGTTCAGCCGCCTCGGCCCGGGCACTCTCGGCCTGGCCCTGGGCATCGCCGCCGTGAGCGCCCTCTATTCCCTGCCCCGCTTCAATTGGAAGGGCAGGCCGCTGCTCAACTCCGCGGCCCATCTGATCGGCGGCACCCTTCACTTCCTCCTCGGTTATTCACTGGGGAACGCGATCGACGGCCGCGGTCTCGCCACCGCCGCCTTCTTCGCCCTGATCTTCGCCGCCGGCCACCTGACGCAAGAGATCCGCGATCACCACGGCGACCTCCTCAATGGCATCCGGACCAACGCGGTGGCCTTCGGCCGGCGGCGCACCTTCGCCGCCAGCCTGGTCCTCTTCACCCTGGCCCAGGCCCTCCTGCTCGTTCTGGCCCTCCAGGGGACCCTCCCCCGGCCCCTGGCAGCGCTCGTCGCGCTCTACCCCCTTCACCTGCGCTGGTCGCTCCAGACGCTGGCCGAGGGGCTCACCTTCGCGAGCATCTGCCGCCTGCAAGCCCGCTATCGCGTGCTGTACGCGATCATCGGTCTGGCCATGGTGGCCGGCCTGTGCGGCGGGTTTTAGGGTGTAGACTACAGGGACTCGGGCATCGGACCAGTGCTTGTGTTCGAGTAGGCCTGGCGGAGTTCGTGAGACGACTCCGTTGGGCCGCTACCGATCTCCGGCGCTCTTTATCGGCGCACCGGCCAGGATGGTGGGCACTCGTGGTGACCCGTAATAGTTCCCCCTCGTTGAGCAGCGCTATGTCTGCCGCAGCCACTCGTACAGGCTGATCCTGCCGTCGTTGTTGCGATCCAGACGATCGAAGTCTCCTCGGCGGCCGTTCCATTCCCTGGTGGTCAAGAGGCCGTCCCGGTTGTCATCCATGTCTTCGAAACGGCCCTCCCAACCGCCACGGTCCCGGAGCTCGGTACGGTTCAGCCGGCGGTCGTTA
>DASPJI010000298.1:0-3158 GCA_035628695.1 Thermoanaerobaculia bacterium
CGGGCTCCAGGGGTCCGGCACGAACCTCTCGGCGGTGAGGGCGGGCCGGCCGAGATACCCCCGGGCCAGCAGCCCGCCGCCGAGACAGAGCTCGCCCGGGACGCCCGCCGGCCGCAGGCTGCCGGACCGGTCGAGGACCAGCGCGACGCGCCCGGCCAGCGGCCGGCCGAGAGGCACCGCGGCGGCGCCGGCGCGCGGCTCGAAGTCCGCTCCCACCCGGAACAGGGTGGCGGTGACCACGGCCTCGGTCGGCCCATACCCGTTGATCAGCTCACAGCGCCCGATGGGGGTGTCCCGCCACTGCCGGGCGGCCGGCACCGGCATCGCCTCCCCAGCCACGTTGACCGTCCGCAGCGTGGCGCAGGCCTCGCCGCCGGCCTCGACCCACTGCTGCCAATAGGCGGGCGGCAGGTCCACGGCCGTGATCCCCAGCCCCTCCAGCGCCGCGGACAGGCTGGCCGGCTCCCACAGCTCCTGGCCGCGGGGCACCAGCGCGGCGCCCGCCAGGAGGGTCGGCAGCACCTGCTCGACGGTGGCGTCGAAGCCGGGGGAGGCGAACCAGAGCACCCGTTCGCCGGGGCCCAAGCCGTACTCGCGGGCGATGGTCGCGCAATGGTCCGCCGCCGGCCCGTGCGCCACCCCCACCCCCTTGGGCTCACCCGTGGAGCCGGAGGTGTAGATGACATAGGCCAGGTGGGAAGAATCCACCCGCGGCGCCTCCCAGGCCTCGTCCTCCGGGGTGTCCTCCAGGCTGTCGTCCACCAGCAGCACCGGCGGCAGGGCGCCGGCCGGCAGGGAGGAGAGGAGCTCCCGGCGGGTGACCAGGACGCCGGCGCCCGAATCCGCCAGCAGAAGGGCATGGCGCGCCGCGGGATAGACCGGGTCCAGCGGCATCCAGACGCCGCCCGCCTCCATGGCTCCCAGCGCCGCCGCCACGGCCGCGGCCGACCGCTCCAGGCAGACGGCCACCACCGTTTCGGTGCCGACCCCCAGGAGCCGCAGGCGGCGGGCGACGCGGCGCGCCCACGCGCCGAGCTCCCGGAAGCTCAGCTCCTCGTCGCCGCTGATGACCGCCGGGGCGTCCGGCGTCCGGCGTACCCGCTCCGCGAAGCGCCCGACCAGGGTGCCCCTCTCCGGCAGGAGCCGCGCGCCGGTGTCGTTCCACGCGCCGAGGATCTGGGCCTCCTCGCCCGCGGTGAGGAGCGGCAGCTCCGAGAGACGCCGCTCCGGCTCCGCCACGGCCCCTGCCAGCAGCGTCGAGAACCAGCCGGCGTAGCGGCGGACCGTCGGCTCGTCGAACAGGGCGGAGCTGTGCTCCCAGCCGGCCCGCAGCCCGTTCTCGTCCTCCACCACCAGGGTGAGGTCGAACTGCGCCGTCCGCTGGCGGAGAGGGAGGGCCTGGAGCGCCGCCTCGCCGCCTGACCGCCGCTCCCGCGAGGCGCCGAAGGCGAACATCACCTGGAACAGAGGAGCGTGGCTGAGGCTGCGCTCGGGCTGCACCTCCTCCACCAGCTTCTCGAACGGGAACGCCTGATGAGCCTGCACCGCCAGGGACCTCTCCCGGGCCCGCCGCAGGAGCTCGAGGAAGCCCGGATCGCCGGACAGGTCGCCCCGCATCACCACCGAGTTGATGAGCAGGCCGATCAGCCCCTCGACCTCCAGCCGGTCGCGCCCGGACACGGGCACCCCCACCGCCAGATCGTCCACGCCGGCGAGCCGGCCGAGCAGCGCCTGGAACGCCGCCAGCAGGACCATGAACAGGGTGGCGTCCTGGCGCCGCGCCAGCGACCGGAGCTCCGCCGCCAGGCCCGGCGGCAGATCGCCGGAGACCAGCCCGCCGTGGAAGCTCTGCAAGGCCGGCCGCGGCCGGTCCGCCGGCAGGTCGAGGACCGCCGGCAGGCCGCGCAGCTCCTCGCGCCAGAAGGCGAGATCCGCCGCCAGCTCCTCCCCCGCCAGACGGCGCCGCTGCCAGACGGCATAGTCGCGGTACTGGAGAGGCAGCTCGGGCAGTGGCGAGGGCCGGCCGGCGGCGAAGGCGCCGTAGAGGACCCTCATCTCGTCCGCGAAGACCTCCAGGGACCAGCCGTCGCTGACGATGTGGTGCATGCAGACGGCGAACACGTGATCGCCGGCGGGTAGCCGGAGCAGCGCCGTCCGCAGCAGCGGACCGCCGGCCAGGTCGAACGGCTGCCGGCAGATCTCCTCCACCAGAGACCGCGCCTCCTCCCCGTCGACCTCTCCACCGAGCGCGGAGAGATCGAGGAAGGGGAGCGTGAGCGGCCCGGGGGGAGCCACCACCTGCACCGGCTCGCCGTCGCGTTCCTGGAAGGTGGTCCGCAGCGCCTCGTGGCGGCGCACGATCTCCTCCAGGGCGCGCTCGAGGGCACGGCCGTCCAGCCCCTCGCCGAGCCGCAGGGCCAGGGACATGTTGTAGGCCGACGACCGGGGATCGAGCCGGTGGAGGAACCAGAACCGCTGCTGCGAGAAGGAGGTGGGGGCCTCCGCGCCGTCGCCGGACCGGGCGAGCGCCGCCACCTCCCCCGGCTCCAGGCTCTCCTCGACCACCGCCGCCAGCCGCGCCAGCGTCGGCGCCTCGAACAGGCGGCGCAGGGGCAGCTCGATGCCGAAGGCGTGGCGCACCCGGGAGGCCACCCGGGTCGCCAGCAGGGAGTGGCCGCCCAGATCGAAGAAGCTGTCGTCCACCGACACCTGGTCGAGGCCGAGGACCTCGCGCCAGATGGCCGCCAGGGCCTCCTCCACCGGCGTCCGCGGCGCGGCCCCGCCGGCGGTCCGAGGCAGGGCGCGGTCCGGCGCCGGCAGGGCGCGGCGGTCGACCTTGCCGCTGGCGGTGACCGGCAGCGCCGCGAGCGGCACGATCAGGGACGGCACCATGGCTTCGGGGAGCCGCTGCCGCAGCTCCTCCAGGAGGTCCGCCGGGACCTCGCCGCCGCCGGCGTCCGCGACCACCACCCAGGCGACGAGCCGGCGCTCCCCCTGGACGTCGCGGGCCTCGACCACAGCCTGACGGACGGCGGGGTGCGCCGTCAGCGCCGCCTCCACCTCACCCGGCTCGATGCGGAAGCCCCGCAGCTTCACCTGGTGGTCGTTGCGGCCGAGGTACTCCACGTCCCCGTCGGAGCGGAAGCGGGCCAGGTCGC
>DASPJI010000299.1:0-3246 GCA_035628695.1 Thermoanaerobaculia bacterium
GGTGGAGAGGCGCTACCAGAGCGCCGCCGAGCTGGACGCCGATCTGCAGGCTCTGCGGGAGGGCCGCACCGATGTCGCGGCGGACCTCGATACCACCCGGCGCACCGGCCGGCCAGCTCATCCGCCAGCCCAGCCGCCAGCTCATCTGACATCGCCGCCACCTCCTCCCGGGGCGCCGGGGGAGGCTCTGGACTCCACCCGGCGGACGGACCGCGTCGAGCGGGCAGTCCCTCTCCCTCCCGCCGCCGCGGCGACGATGGCGGAGATGGCCGGCCGGGCCGAGGCGACCCGCCGCACCCACGAGGCGCCGATGGCCGCCGGGATCGCCGGGGCCGCCGCCGCCCCCGCGCCCGCGGCGGTGGTCCCGCCGCCGCCCCCGGTCTCCTCTCTCTTTCCGGAGGCGGAGCTGGACGGGACGCTGTCGCGGGCCCGTCCGCGGCGCGAGCGCAAGCCCCGCCGCTGGCTGTTGCTGGGCCTCCTCGGACTGCTCCTGGTGGCCCTCGGCTTCCACCAGATGATGCTGCGGAGCGAGGCGAGCGACATCCGCCGCGAGCTGGTCGGGGCGGACGCCACCGCTCTTCCCGCCCTGGCCGAGCGGTTCCGCCGGGTGGACCGCTGGGCGTTCATCCCGTCGAGCACGGTTCAGGGGGCGCGCGAGGAGCTGCGGCAGGCCCTGGTCGAGGACGCCGACCGCGTCATCAACGCCTTCCATGGCGACACCCCGGTGACCACGGAGAAGGGGTGGCAACGGGCCTATGACGACCTGCGGGCGGCCGTGGACCTGAGCATCCTCGACCGCCAGACCCGGGCGAAGATGGTCTACGCCCGCGCCCACCTCGACCGCATCGCGTCGCAGACCCTGCGGCAGAAGGGCGAGGTCCAGGCCGCCAACGAGAAGCTCCAGGAGGCGGTGGCCGGCTTCCGGTCCGCGGCGCGCTGGAACGGCGATTGGCCCGATCCCTATCTGGGCTTGGCGCGCGTCTACGCCTATGAGCAGTTCGACCTCGGCAAGCTGGAGAGCGCCCTGGGAGAGCTGGGCCGGCGGGGCTATCCGCTGGGCCGGCGCGAGAAGGCGATGCTCGCCGACGGCTACCGGATGCGGGGCCGCGACTTCCAGGCGCGGGCGGCGCGGGCCCGCGGCACGGACGACGAGGAGCGGCTCCTGGAGCAGTCCCGGGAGAGCTTCATCGAGGCGATGAACCAGTACGACGAGATCCGCGGCTACGCCAACGTCGAGCAGAACCGGACCGACGCCGAGAACCGGATCGACGAGATCACCACGCGCCTCCGGGAGCTCGACGGCGGCTTCAGCATCGATTTCGAAATCCCCTTCTGATGAGGGTCCTGGAGGTTCGCGCATGGCCGTGACGCGCAGCACCCCGGCGGAGCGCCGCCAACAGCAGGGGCAGCAGGGGCAGCAGCGGCCGGGGGTCACCCGCTGGGTGTCGAAGCCGCCGGGCACCGCCGCCGCGGCGCCCCGGGCGGACCGGACGCGGGAGACCGTGCTTCTCGCCGCCTCTCTGGTGGTGGCCCTGCTCGGCATGTTCCTGATCTATCGCGCCGCATCCCACGATTTCGGCCAGGTGACGGCGGACCTGCAGAGCGGCAAGATCCTGAACCTGGAGCAGGTGACGGAGCCGGAGAAGCTCCAGCCGTTCATGCCCGAGATGAGCGGCTCGGGCGAGCGCGCCTTCGCCGCCCGCAAGGTCTGGCAGCGCCTCTCCGAGAAGGGCCGGCTGCCCAACGTCGGCGAGCTGGGCCGCATCCGCGTCGGCGCCGCCGAGATCGAGGACGACTCACGTCTGGAGGAGCTGCGGGAGCGGCTGGAGGCGGCGCGGGAAGGGGCGGCCCCCTCGAATGCGGAGACGGAGAGCCCGACGGTGCGCCTCTTCAGCTCCGCCGAGCTGCGCGAGATCAAGCCCGAGCTCGTGGTGCGCACCCCCGGCGAGTTCCGGCGGACGTTCTGGCTCTGGGGGGGCCTGCTCGTCGCCGGCTTCGTGCTCGTCCACGTGGTCTGGCGCCTGCGCGGCTTCCAGGGGGACCAGGTGATGCTGCCGATCCTCCTGACGCTCACCGGCATCGGCTTCCTGGTGATGGTGAGCGTCCGCGACCCGTTGCGCGACATGATGCTCTTCCGCACCTTCGCCCAGGGGGTGCTCATGGGATGCGGCCTCCTGCTCGCCGCCAGCCTGGTGGACTGGGAGCGGTCGCCGCTGCGGCGGATGACCTTCGTGCCGCTGTTCGGCGCGCTCGGGCTGTCGCTCCTCCTCATCCTCTTCGGCAGCGGCCCGGGGGGAAGCGACGCCAAGGTGAACCTCTTCGGCTTCCAGCCGGTGGAGGTCATCAAGATCCTCTTCGTGCTCTTCCTCGCCGGCTACTTCCTCGACCGCTGGGAGTTCCTGCGCGAGCTGCCCGAGAAGCGGGCGGGCCTCGGCGGGGTGCCGAGCTGGCTGCGCATCCCCAAGCTCGAGTACTCGCTGCCGCCGGTCCTCGCCATCGGCGCGGTGCTGTTCTTCTTCTTCCTGCAGAAGGACCTAGGGCCGGCGCTGGTGCTCTCGTTCCTGTTCCTGCTCCTCTACAGCGTCGCCCGCGGACGGCCGACCATGATGGCCGTGGGGGCCGTCCTGGTAGTGGCGGCGTTCATGGTCGGCTATCAGCTCGGCTACCCGCGGACGGTGACCGGCCGCATCGGCATGTGGCTGTCGCCGTGGGACAACGCGTACCGCGGCGGCGAGCACCTCGCGCAGGGGCTCTGGGCGCTGGCCGGCGGATCGCTCTCCGGCATGGGGCTGGGGCTGGGCGATCCGGAGTACGTGCCGGAGATCCACACCGACATGGTGCTGGCGGCGGTGGGGGAGGAGCTGGGCTTCCTGGGGCTCCTGGCGGTCTTCGCCCTCTACGCACTGCTGGTCTGGCGCGGCCTGCGCGCGGCGCTGCGCTCGCCGGGCGTCTACGGCTTCTTCCTGGCGTTGGGGCTGACGCTGACCCTCGCCCTGCCGATCCTGCTGATCTCCGGCGGCGTCCTCGGGCTCGTGCCGCTGTCGGGCGTGGTCTCGCCGTTCCTCAGCTTCGGGCGCTCGGCCCTGCTCGCCAATCTTTTCATCGCCGGCATGCTGCTGGCGGTCTCGGCGCGGCGTTTTCCCGGAGGGGGGGCGACCGAGGCCGCGGTGGTGCGCCGGTTCGAGGGCTCGGTGCGCTGGATCGGCCTTGGCCTTGCCGCGGCGCTGGTGGTGATCCTCGGCCGGG
>DASPJI010000300.1:0-3261 GCA_035628695.1 Thermoanaerobaculia bacterium
CCTCGCCCGCAGCCCGCGCCCGCACGGACCCGGAAGATCTGTGTCGTGATGCCGGCCTATAACGCCGAGAAGACCCTCGAGCGCACCTACAACGACCTGCCGCTCGATTGGGTCGACGACATCATTTTGGTGGACGACGGCAGCCGCGACCGCACGGTGGAGATCTCGCGCCGGCTCGGCATCCACACCCTGGTCCACCCGAAGAACCGGGGCTACGGCGGCAACCAGAAGACCTGCTACCGCGAGGCCCTGTCCCGCGGCGCCGACATCGTGGTCATGGTCCACCCCGACCACCAGTACGACCCGCGCTACATCCCGGAGCTGGTCAAGCCGCTGCTGGCGGAGGAGTGCGACGCCGTGTTCGGCAGCCGCATGCTGGGCGGCCGCCCCATCGAGGGGGGGATGCCGAAGTGGAAGTACTTCGCCAACCTCTTCCTGACCGGCGTCGCCAACGCCACGTTCTACGTCTTCCTCTCGGAGTACCACTCGGGGCTCCGGGCCTACAGCCGGCGCTATCTCGAGGGCGTGGACCTGGAGGCCAACTCGGACGATTTCGTGTTCGACACCGAGATCATCGCCCAGGGGGTGTGGGCGGGGATGCGCATCCACGAGATCCCGATCCAGACCCGCTACTTCGACGAGGCGTCGCAGATCGGCTTCACCCGCAGCGTCCGCTACGGCCTCGAGATCCTGCGGGTGCTCACCGTCTACAAGCTGCACAAGAAGGGGATCCGGCATTCCCGACTCTTCCGCTGAGCGTTACGTCCTCAAGGACTTCCCGGGCTCCTCGCACCGCATCCTGGCCGGCTGGATGAAGGCCCTGCCGCCGGGTGCGACGGTGGTGGAGCTGGGCCCGGGGGCCGCGCACGTGGCGCGCCTCAGCGGCCGCTCCGACCTGCGCTGGCTGGGGATCGAGAGCTCGCTCGACTGCCTGCCGGCGCTCTCCGGCATCCTCTCGGGCGGCGTGCTGGCCGACCTCGAGGCGCAGCCGCGGCTGCCGCGCTGCGACGCGGTGCTCTCCGGCGACACCCTGGAGCACATGAACGATCCGGAGGGGATGCTGCGGCGGATCCAGGAGGCGCTGCCCTCCGGCGGGCTGCTGCTCATCTCGGTGCCCAACGTGGCCAACGCCTACGTGCGGCTGAACCTGCTGTTCGGCCGCTTCCCGTACGCCGACCGCGGCATCCTGGACCGCACCCACCGCTACTTCTTCACCCGTGCCTCGTTGCGGCGGATGCTGGAGGCGCACGGCTTCGAGGTCCAGCGCGGCGCGGTGTCGACCATCCCGCTCCCCCTGGCCCTCCCCGGGCTGCCCGGGCCGCTCCTCGCTCTGCTCACCGGCGCCCTGAGCGTCGCGACGCGGCTCCTGCCGAAGCTGCTGGGATTTCAGCTTCTGTTCGTAGCCCGCAAAAAATAGCCATATGGCGCCTGAAGCACGGAAGCCGGAGCCCGAGGGCTCCGGCTTCGCGAGGAATCGCGCCGGCTCCTGCTGCTTCGGCCGTGTCCGTTCCCGTCAGGGGACTACATGAAGTAGCCGGTGACGTCGAGGATCAGGTCGACCGTGCCGCCGCCGGCCAGGAAGGGGCGGGCGGAGAGGTCCGGGGTCGAGGTGCCCAGCGGCACGATGGCGCCGTTGGCGAGCGCCGGCTCACCGGCGTTGTAGTTGATCGTCGACACCGTGGGCAGTGTGGTGCCCGCCGGCCAGAGGGTGAGGTGGCCGGTGTTCGTCGGCGAGGCGATGGTGACGTTCAGCGCCACCGCCTTGGCGCCGGCCGGCACGCCGCAGGCACCCTGGATCGTGAAGGAGCGGGTGGCGTTGCTCGCCACCGCGCCACCCGTGGTCCCGGTGTTGTTCCGCGTGTTGACGACGCGGCACGGGGTCAAGGAGTGGAACTGGAACGGGCCGTCCGCAGCCGCCGGCGCGGGCGCCAGCCACAGCGCGGCAACGGAAAAGGCGGAGGCCATGGACAGGAGCCGGAGTGTCTTGTTCATTTCACGATCCCCATAGAGGTGTTGTCATTCTATCCGAAAGAGCCGGTCGGCGTCGAGACCCACTGGAGCCCGGCCGGGAGCCCGGACCTCCACGCCGTCGATGTACCTGCCTGAATGAAAGTCCATCGTCATTATACATCCGTCATCCGCCGAAGAGTGACAGGAGCGCGGATTCCATTTCACGGCTCCTGAAAATACCCGTTGACGTCGATCAGCAGATGGACGCTCCCCGAGCCCAGGACCGCGGCGATGGCGGTCAGCGTGCCGTCACCGTTGTTGGCCAGGGGGAGGATGGCGTTGTTGGCCCGCGTCTGCCCCGGGCCGAAGTTGATGGCGCTGGTCGGGAGTTGGGTGCAGCCGCCCGGGCCGAAGCGCACGTGCCCGGTGTGGGTCGGCTGGGTCACGGTGACGTTGACCGAGATCGCCGTCGCCGTGGCCGGGATGCCGCACGAGCCGGCGATGGTGAACGTCCGCGCCTGGCCGTTGCCCAGGGCGGGCGTGTGCGTCGTCCGGGTGTTGACCACCCGGCAGGGCGTCACGGTGTAGAAGTCCGTGGCCGCCGATGACAGGGTACAGGCCGAGGCGCAGGAGCCGGTCCCCGGCGCCACGCCGCTCCGCGCCGCGTCCTGCCGGAAGAAGCCCCACGGCGGCGCCGCGCTGGTGCGGTTCACCGGGTTCCAGACGTTGATCTTGGTGCTCGTGGCGTCCGGGAAGGGCGTCGCGGAGATGGCGAGCACCTCCAGCTTGCCGTCGCCGTTCAGGTCCGTCA
Source organism: Thermoanaerobaculia bacterium (assembly GCA_035628695.1). Lineage (GTDB taxonomy): Bacteria > Acidobacteriota > Thermoanaerobaculia > Multivoradales > UBA5704 > DASPJI01. The sequence goes on from DASPJI010000300.1 coordinate 2,762, forward strand.
CCGCCACGCCCGAGAGGGTGGTCTCGGTGTAGAAGGCATAGGTGGACCCGCCGGGATGGCTGCCGTCGTCGGTCAGCAGGGTGCCGGTGGCGGAGAAGACCGCCACGCTGCCGTTGGTCGGGGTCAGGATCTCGGGCGTCGCGTCCCCCAGGACGTCGGCGATCACCGGGTGGCCGATGCCGAAGGAGACGCCGAAGAAGTCCTTGGGCACGGCGGAGAAGGTCTGGCTGCCGTTCCCCTCGAAGCGATAGAGATGGTAGGTGCTGCTCGACCGGGTGTTGTCCGCCGCCACGACCACCTCGAGGGCGGGGTCGCCGTCCAGGTTGGCGAGGGCGGGGGAGAACATGCTCTGCCCCTGGATGGTGACCGGCCAGCCGGAGACCGCGGAGCCGTCGCAGTTCCAGGCGTAGATCCGCTCCTGCCGGTTCGGCCAGTAGGTGCCGGTGCCGTGGACGATCTCGGGCTCGCCGTCGCCGTCGATGTCGCCGACGGACGGCGGG
>DASPJI010000301.1:0-3315 GCA_035628695.1 Thermoanaerobaculia bacterium
TGACCGCGGTCTCGGAGGAGGAGACGGTGGTCCGTGCCATCCAGACGCTGGCCGAGGACTATATCCTCAAGCCCTTCAACCCCCGCGAGATGGTGGCCCGGGTGGAGCGCGTGCTGCGCCGGATCGGCGACTTCGCCTACACCCTCGACCCGCTGATCCGGGTCGACGACCGCCTGTCGGTCGACTTCGCGCACCAGAAGGTGCTGGTGGAGGGGACCGCCGTGCCGTTGACCTCGACCGAGAGCAAGCTGCTCTACGTCCTCATGCGCCAAGCGGGGAGGGTGGTGCCGACGGAGTTCCTGATCCGGCGGCTCTGGCCCTCGGAGGAGACGTTCGAGGACACCCTGCGGGTCCACATCCACCGGCTGCGCGGCAAGATCGAGCCCGACCCTGCCCGCCCTCGCTATGTGGTCACCGAGCGCGGCGTCGGCTACCGGTTCCCGCGTCCGTCCTGAGACGGGGCCTGGGACCGCAGCTCGTCCACGAGACCGGCGATGCGTCGCGCGATCTCCTCATCCGGCGGCCCTCCTGACGCCGTGACCTCCTGGAGCAGGGACTCGAGGCGCGAGGCGATGGCGGCGGCGTCCGCGAAGCCGAAGGTGGCCGCCGCGCCTCTCAGCGAATGGGCGAGACGGAAGAGCTGGCGGAGCCGTCCGGCCTCCCAGCCGGCGCCCAGCGCCGCCTGCCAGGCCTCTTCGATCTCCGCCACCCGCTCCGGCAGGCGGCGGGCGAACTGCTCCTGGAGCTCGCGCATCTCATCGGCGGCATCTCCAGGAATGTCGGTCACGTCATGGCTCCCCGGGCCGGTCCGGCCCTGTCCAAAGGCTTCACTCGGACGCCTGATTAGTTTTTTGGATTTTGCGTTAAATCGCTGACCGGAGGCAAGCATCTCTTCCACCGTCCCCGCCGGCCCGGCTGAAGCGAAGCCGGAAACGAAGCCCCGCCGCTGGCGGCTCGGGCTCCTCGGCCGCATCGCCGCCGCCCTGGCCGCGGTCGGCCTGCTGCCGGTAGGCGTCGCCTTCTTCGGGCTGGTGGACTTCAACCGCGACGCGCTGGACGAGCAGGTGCTGGCCACGCACATCGTGGCGGCGCGGACGGCCGCCGCACGCGTCGAGGCGTTCCTCGCCACCCGCGGCGAGCTGGCGGCGGGCGCGGCGGCCGACCCGGCCTACGCCGATCCGCGCTCGCCCGCGGCCCAGGAGGCGCTGCGCGGGGATCTCGCGGCCTGGGCGGGACTCGGCGTGCTCGGCCTCGCGGTGGTGGACGAGCGCGGCGAGGAGGCGATCCGGGCGCAGCTCCGCGACGACGAGGCGAAGCGGCGGACGGCGGCGGCGCTGCGCTCCCCCTCGCGGGAGCCGGTGCTCGCCCTGCCCGGCGACGGCGCCGCGCCGGCGACCGTGCGGCTGGAGGTGCCGCTGAGCGCCGGCGGCGGGCGTCTCCGTCTGGTCTGCGACGGCGGGCCGCTCGCCGAAGCGGTGAGCCCCGGGGAGCTCGGCGAGGGGGCCGAGCTGGTGCTCGCCGGCCGCGACGGCATGGTCCTGGTAGGGGAGGCGAACGCCCTGGCCGGCTTCCCGCGCGCCATGGTGGCGCAGGCGACGTCCGGCAAACTGGGCGGGGCGAACCGCTACGACGGGGGGGACGGGCAGCGGGTGCTGGGGGCCTACTCGCCGGTGCGCGGCAGCGGCTGGGTGGTGCTCTCCCGGCAGCCGGGCGTGGTGGCCGACGCCGTGGCGCGGCGCATGTGGCGGCGCTCGCTCCTCGCCGTGGCCGCGGCGCTGCTGCTGATCCTGCTGCTCTCGGCCGCCGCCTGGGTGACGGTGGTCCGCCCGATCCGCGAGCTCGCCCGCGCCCAGGGGGAGCTGGTCCGCGCGCAGGGGGTCTTGCAGGGGGGGGGCCCGGGGACGGTGGCGCTGGAGGAAGCCGGGGGCGACGAGATCGGCTCCCTGCGCCGCAGCTTCGAGGCGTTGCAGCGCAGCCTCGCCGACCGCGAGTCGCTCGAAGGGGTCTCGCTGGGCCGCTATCGGGTGCTGGAGTATCTGGGCACCGGCGCCATGGGGACGGTCTTCCGGGGGTTGGACCCGCGCCTGCGGCGGCCGGTGGCGCTCAAGACCGTGCGGCTGGGCGAGCATCTGGACGCCGAGCGGCGGCACCAGCTCCTGGAGACGCTGCTCCACGAGGCGGTCACCGTGGCGAGCCTCAGCCATCCCAACGTGGTGGCGGTCTACGACCTGGAGGACGCGCCGGAGGGGGCCTTCGTGGCCATGGAGCTCGTCGAGGGGGAGAACCTGGACGAGCTGCTGTGGCGCCGGGGCCGCCTGTCGGCCGGCCAGGTGATCCCGCTCGGCGCGGCGATCGCCCGCGGCCTGGCCGCCGCCCACGCCCGGGACATCGTCCACCGCGACGTGAAGCCGGCCAACATCCTCCTCGGCCGCGACGGCTCCATCAAGGTGTCGGACTTCGGCATCGCCGACCTGGTGGCCCGCACCGCCCAGAAGGGGGACCGGGTCTTCGGCACGCCGGGCTACATGCCGCCGGAGAGCCTGCGCGGCGGCGGCCACGGCAAGAGCGGCGACCTCTTCGCCATGGGGGTGATCCTCTACGAGTGCCTCAGCGGCACCCGTCCCTTCGACGGCGCCAACGTCGCCGAGGTGGCGCGGGAGACGCTGTTCGGCGAGGTGCGCCCCCTGGAGCGCCAGGTCTCCGGGCTGCCGCCGGCCCTGGTGGCGCTGGTCAAGAGCCTGCTGGAGAAGGACCCGGATCTGCGCCCCGCCGGCGCCGATGTCGTCGCCGCCGAGCTGGAGCGGATGGCGGCTGCGGAGGGGCTGCGCTGGGATCCGGCGGCGGAGCGGGCCGTCGTGGCCGCCCCGCCCGTGCGGGAGATCAAGGCCTCCCAATGGGTGCCGACGGTGCTGATCGAGCCGGCGTAGGCCCTCACCCCCCGACCCCCTCTCCCGCCTCCCCGCCCTCCTTCCCGGGAGAGGGGGAGGCGGTTTCCTGCTGGCGGAGATTGCGACGGCGCGTTGCAAGCTTCCAACGGCTCGGCGGAGACTCCGACAGCGCGTCGGAGCTTCCGGCGGCCCGCCGGAGACTCCGCTGGCGTGCCGGAAGCTTCGGCAGCTCGCCGAAGACTCCGTTGGCGCGTTGGAAGCTTCGGCAGCGTGCCGGAAGATTCCGGCAGCCCGCCGGAGATTCCGATGAGCCGCCGGAACCTTCGGCAGCTCGCCGGCGACTCCGCTGGCCCGTTGGAAGCTTCGGCAGCGCGCTGGAAGCTTCCGGCGGCCCGCCGGAGACTCCGCTGGCGCGCCGGAATCTTCG
>DASPJI010000302.1:0-5560 GCA_035628695.1 Thermoanaerobaculia bacterium
TGGCTCCCCCAGGGAGACCCGCAGCCGGAGGTCCGCGTCCAGCGAAGCAGGGTCCACCACCTTGCCCGGGTTCATCCGCCCCTGGGGATCCCAGATCGCCTTGAATTCGCGGAACGCCTGGACCAACTCCTCGCCGTACATGCGGGCGAGGAGCTCGCCGCGCTGCTGGCCGTCTCCGTGCTCGCCGGACAGCGACCCTCCGTGCGCCACCACCAGGTCCGCCGCCTCCTCCATGAACGCCCGGTAGCGGCGCACCCCGGCCTCGTCCGCCAGGCCGAAGTTGATGCGCGCGTGGAGGCAGCCCTCCCCGAAGTGGCCGTAGAGGGCGGCGCCGTAGCCGTGGCGGCCGAGCAGCGCCGACAGCTCGCGCAGATAGGAGGAGAGCCGCGCCGGCGGCACCGCCGAGTCCTCCCAGCCCGGCCAGGCATCCCCGAGACGCGGGTCCCGCGACGTGGTGCCCACGGCCGCCTCCCGCACCTCCCAGACCCGCGCCTGCGCCGCGGGCTCCTCCAGCAGGAGCAGACCCGGCGCGTCCGGCCGCCGGGAGAGGCGGTCGGCGACCCGGCGGGCTCGGTCCGCCGCCTCGGCCGGATCCTCGCCGCCGAACTCGGCGAGCAGCCAGGCGCCGCCCTGGGGGAGACGGTCGAGGACCTCGCGGTAGGCGTGGCGGGTGTGCTCGTTCTCCACCAGGAAGCGGTCCATCCCCTCGAGACCGATGGGACCCTCCTCCAGGATCTTCAGCACGTGATCGGCGGCGTGGAAGACGTCCGGGTAGCCGAGGACGAGGAGCGCGCGAGCCGCCGGCCGCTGGACCAGCCGGACGGTAGCCTCGAGGACCGTGACGCAGGTGCCCTCGGTGCCGGTGAGCGCCCGCGCGACCTGGAAGCCCTTCTCGGGCAGCAACTCGTCGAGGTTGAAGCCCGAGACCCGCCGGGGGATCGCCGGGAAGCGGCTGCGGATGAGATCGCCGTAGCGGTCGCGGAGGTCCCGCAGCCGGCGATAGATCTCGCCGCGCCGGCCGCCGGAGCGGATGATCCTCTCCAGCTCCGGCTCGGGGGTGGCCCCGACGCGCAGGCGCAGGCCGTCGTAGGTGAGGACGGTCAGCTCCTCGACGTTGTCCGAGGTGCGGCCGGTGGTGAGCGAGTGGGTGCCGCAGGAGTTGTTGCCGATCATCCCGCCGAGCGTGCACCAGGCGTGGGTGGCCGGGTCGGGGCCGAAGGTCAGGCCGTGCCGCCCCGCCTCCCGGCGGAGGTCGTCGAGGATGACGCCGGGCTCGACGCGGGCGGCGCGGCGGCCGGGGTCGATCTCCAGCACCCGCCGCAGATGGCGCGACAGGTCGAGCACCACGGCGGTGTTACAGCACTGGCCGGCGAGGCTGGTGCCGCCGCCCCTCCCCAGCAGGGGAGCGCCGTGCCGGCGGCAGACCTCGACGGCGCGCTCCACGTCCTCGATGTCGAGGGGGACCGCGACGCCGAGGGGGACCTGCCGGAAGTTGGAGGCGTCGGTGGCGTAGAGGGCGCGGCTGCCGGCGTCGAAGCGGACCTCGCCGCGCACCGACCGCCGCAGGTCGGCGGCAAGCGTGGCCAGCGCGGCGGCGTCGCCGTCCCAGCTCACCCCGAGGGGGCCAGGCTCGTTAAGATGCCTCGCCAGGCGTCCACCCCCGGGGGGGCGTCGTAGGCGAAGCTCCGGTCCGGGGCCGCGGGCATGTCCCCCGACAGCCGCGGGCGCTCGAACGAGTAGATCGGCTCCGACCACGACTTGGCGCCGTTCTTGGTCAGGTACATGTAGAAGCCGAGCCGGGGGGCGTTCGGGGTGGGGTCCTCGTCCAGACGGAGGACCACGGAGCCGTGCCCCTCGGCGTCCATGCCGAAGGCGTCCACCACGGCGTAGGGGGAGACCTTGCGCAACGAAGAGCGATGGGTCCAGCCGCGGCCGCCGTTCGAGCTCGCAGAGAACTCGAGGGTGGCCGGCTGCGGTCCGGCCGGCTGGGAGATCCCCCAGATCTGCTCGCCGGAGGACCGGCCGACGTAGCTCCAGACCGTGTAGTAGATCGAGTCGGGGAGCTGGACCAGCCGCCAGCCGTCCCGCGTCGAGGTCATCACTCCGGCCGCGGGCCTCTCCGCGGTGCCGAAGCGGGCGAAGAGCAGGGCGGGCGACCGGCCCTGCGGGCTCCAGGCGAAGAGGGGAATGGCCTGCTCCAGAGTCGGCGCGGGCACGCCTTCGACGAGCCCGGTATCCTGGGCGCCGGCGGCTCCGGCCAGCAGACAGACCGTGAGCGCGGTGGCCAGAGCGGTGGTCGAGCTCTTCCGTAGGACCATGGTCGTCCTCCTTCGAGGTCCGGATGAAGAGTATTCCGTCATCCACTCCGGGAGAGCCCGGAACAGCGCGGATCGGATTCGCGGCGACACCATGACTATAATCGTTCCGGAAGGAACTCGCACCCTGATTCCGCAAACTCACTCCGGCATCGACCCCCGTCTCTGCGGCAGACCCGTCGTCCTGGACCCCGGGGCGGCCCGGGTGGAGCTCGAGACCGTGCCCGAGATGGCGGCCGACGAGACCGGGCTGGTCCATGGCGGATTCGTCTTCGGGCTCGCCGACTACGCGGCCATGCTGGCCGTGAACCACCCCAACGTGGTGCTGGGGAGCGCCCAGACGCGGTTCCTCAAGCCCGTGGTGGTGGGGGAGCGGCTGGTCGCCGACGCGTCGCTGCTGGAGGAGGAGGGCAGGAAGCGCCGGGTCGCCGTCGAGGTGCGGCGCGCTGACCAGGTGGGGGAGATGGGGGAGTTGGTGATGACAGGTGAGCTCCTCTGCTTTGTCCCTGACCGGCACGTGCTGGCCGGTCCGGTGCGGGAGGGCGGTTCATGAATGGTGGTGACCTGATCGCGGCGGTCCTCGAAGCCCAGGGGGTGCGGTTCCTCTTCACCCTCTGCGGCGGCCACATCTCCCCCATCCTGGTGGGGGCCAAGCAGCGCGGCATCCGGGTGGTGGACGTCCGGCACGAGGTGGACGCGGTCTTCGCCGCCGACGCCGTCTACCGGCTGACCGGCGTGCCCGGCGTCGCCGCGGTCACCGCCGGCCCGGGTGTCACCAACACCGTCACCGCGGTCAAGAACGCGCAGATGGCCCAGTCCGCCGTCGTGCTGCTGGGCGGCGCCGCGGCCACCCTCCTCAAAGGTAGGGGGGCGCTCCAGGACATCGACCAGCTCGCCCTGCTCCGGCCGCTGGTCAAGTGGTCGGCGACGGTGAACCGGGTGAAGGACCTGGCGCCCCTCCTGGAGCGCGCCTTCGTCGAGGCCCGCGCCGGGGTGCCGGGGCCGGTCTTCCTCGAGTGTCCGGTGGACCTCCTCTATGGCGAGGAGCTGGTGCGGACCTGGTACGGCGCCGCGTCCAAGGGGGGCGGGCTGGCGGGCATGGCGATGCGGATGTACATGGACCGCCACGCCGGCCGGCTCTTCTTCGGCGCCGACAAGGCCCACGCCCGGCCGCCGCGGCCGGCGCCGCGCGTGACGCCGCCGCAGCCGGGGCAGGGCGAGATCCGCAAGGCGGCCGCCCGGCTCCGGAAGGCCCGCCGGCCGGTGCTGCTGGTCGGCAGTCAGGCCATGCTGTCACCCGCCGAGGTGGGTGATCTGGTCCTCTCGATCGACGCCCTGGGCGTCCCGGTCTATCTGGCCGGCATGGCCCGCGGCCTCCTCGGCCCGGGGCACCCGCTCCAGCTCCGCCACAAGCGCAAGGAGGCGCTACGCGAGGCCGACCTGGTGATCCTGGCCGGCATCCCCAGCGACTTCCGGTTGGACTATGGGCGCCACATCGGCCGCCGTGCCTACCTGATCGGCGCCAACCGCAGCCGCACCGACCTGGAGCTGAACCGCAAGCCCGACCTCTCCGTCCACGGCGACCCGGCGCAGTTCCTCCGCGGCCTCGCCGGGCGGCTGGGCGGCGGGGGAAACCTGGGCCAACCCGGCAAACGTTGGGCGGACTGGCTGGGCACCCTGCGCCAGCGCGACAAGGAGCGGGAGGTGGAGATCGACGCCCAGGCGGGGGAGGACATCGGTCTGGTCAATCCGATCCACCTCTGCCGGGAGATCGACCGGGTACTCTCGCCCGACAGCCTGATCGTGGCCGACGGCGGCGACTTCGTGGCCACCGCGGCCTACACCTTGAGCCCGCGGAGCCCGCTTTCGTGGCTCGACCCCGGGGTGTTCGGCACCCTCGGCGTGGGCGGCGGCTTCGCCCTGGGCGCCAAGCTCTGCCGGCCGGACGCCGATGTCTGGGTGATCTATGGCGACGGCTCGGTGGCCTACAGCCTGGCCGAGTTCGACACCTTCGCCCGTCACGGCCTGCCGGTGATCGCCGTGGTGGGCAACGACGCCGGCTGGGCCCAGATCGCCCGCGAGCAGATCGAGATCCTGAAGGACGACGTGGGGACGGTCCTCGCCCGCACCGACTACCACCAGGTGGCCGAAGGGTACGGCGGCCGTGGCCTGCTGATCTCCCGCCCGGAGGAGATCCGCCCGTCGCTGGAGGAGGCACTGCGGCTCGCCCGCGCCGGCTCGCCGGTGCTGGTCAACGTCCAGATCGGCAAGACGCAGTTCCGCAAGGGCTCCATCTCCATCTGACGAAAGGGAGGGAGGGGGTAGAAATGACCGACCGCTTGCGCTCCGTTGTCGGCCTGATCGTCTGCAGTGGCAGGTCGCTCTTCGTGGGATGAACGAACGCCGCGCCGCCAGGGCCTCCCTCGCCGCCGCCGTGATCGCGGGGCTGGGTCTGCGCCTGTGGAACCTGCGCGGCCAGGTGATGGGCGGGGACGAGCTGCACGCCGTGCGGGTGGCGGCCCGGCGGACCGTCCCCGAGATCCTCGCCACCTACCGGCTGACGGACGTCTCGATCCCTCTGACCGCGCTGGCGCGGTGGCTGATGGAGCAGGGGCTGACCCTGTCCGAGCTGGATTTCCGGCTGCCGGCCCTGCTCTGCGGCATCGCCGCCCTGCTGGTGATCCCGCGGGCGTTCCTGGGGAAGATGGAGCGCATGGAGGTGGAGCTCCTGGGCTGGCTCGTGGCCTTCTCGCCCGCCCTGGTGCTCTACAGCCGGATCGCCCGCTCCTACATGCCCATGGTGCTGGCCGGGTTCGGCGCCGTCATGACGTTCGACCGCTGGTGGCGCACCCGGAGCTGGAAGGCCGGGGTGGCCTACGTCGTCCTCGCCGGCCTCGCGGTCTGGCTCCACCTGGGAGCAGCTCCCCTGGTCGTGGCGCCTTTCCTCTTCGCGCTGGGGGATCTGGTGCCGCCGCGGCGCGAGGGGAGGGCCAAGGGGCTGCTGGCCCTGGTAGGGCTGGGAGCCGGCCTCGCCGCGGCGCTGGCGCTCATCCTGGTGCCGGCGCGCCGGTCTCTGGCGGTGCTGGTCGCCGCCAAGCGCCAGGAGCAGACGGTCCCCCTGGCGAGCGTCCTCGACGCCCTGCACCTCCAGGCCGGGACGGAGTCGGACCTGCTCGCCGCCCTTTTCTGGACTGCGGCCCTGGCCGGCGCCATCCTCCTGCTTCGCGACCGTCCGCGGCTGGGGG
>DASPJI010000303.1:0-4647 GCA_035628695.1 Thermoanaerobaculia bacterium
TCCCCCGCCGCCGCCGAATCCACCGCCGCCGAATCCGCCGAAGCCCCCGCCGCCGATGATCCAGCCGCCGCCGCCCCGGCGGTGCCGCCGCCCCATCGCCGGGCCCGTGGGCAGCCAGCGCCGCCCGAAGCCCAGACGGGAGGCCAGGGTCTTGAGGATCGGGAAGGCGACCAGCCAGCCGATGCCCAGGATGGGGCCGGCCATCGGCCAGACCATGGCGGGGAAGATGAAGTAGAAGGGGGTCAGGAACAGGTAGAGGAACCAACCCTGGCACCCCGGCGAGGCGATGGCGACCAGGGAGAACACCCCCACCACCAGCCCGAAGATGAGCAGCATGATGGCCGACTCGCCGCCGGTGAAGCCGCCGGTGGGCAGGCGGGTCGCCGGCCGCTGCGGCGTCAGCTCGCCGGCCAGGGCCTGGAGGATGGCGTCCACCCCGGCCTCGATGCCGCCGCCGAAGTCGCCGGCCTGGAAGCGGGGGCGGATGACCTCGTCGAGCACGATGCCGCTCTCGAGGTCGGTGAGCACGGGCTCGAGGCCATAGCCCACCTCGACGCGCATCTTCCGGTCCTGCTGGGCGATGACGAGCAGGACGCCGTTGTCCTTCTCCTCCCGTCCCAGCTTCCAGGTCTGGGCGGCCCGCACCGAGAAGGCCTCGATGGCGTCCCCCTCCAGGCTGGGGACGGTGAGGACGACCACCTGGGCGCCGCCGCCGCGCTGCTCGAAGCCGGCCAGCTTCTGCTCGATCCGCTGCTTCTGCTCGGGCGACAGCATGTTGGCGTAGTCGTTGACCCGGCCGGTGAGGTACGGGACGTCGAGGGCCGCCGCCAGAGCCGGCAGGAGCAGCAGCGCCGGCAGGAGCGACAGGAGCGGCAGGGCGCGCCTCACTCCGGCCTCTCCCGGCGCAGCTCGTTGGGCAGCTCGTCGACGTCGTCGGACCGGCGCGCCACGCCGTGCCGCTCCAGGAGCTTGCCGCACTCGGCGATGGCGGCGATCAGGGCGGCGCCCGGGCGGCCGGCGCGGATCCCCTGGACCACCCCGGCGACGATGCCGTCCCACTCCCCCGGCGCCACCTTCTGGTGGATGCCGGAGTCGGCCAGGACGACGACCCGGTGCTCGAACAGCGAGACGAAGAGGAGGATGCCGGTGCGGTCGCGGGTGCGGAAGACCTCCTGCTCCAGGAAGGCGACCTCGGCCCGCCGCCGGGAGCGCACCTCCAGCAGCTCCTCGCCCGCCATCCAGCGCTTGACCGGCGCGATCAGCAGGGTGAGGAGATACCCCGCCGCCGCCCCCGCCGCGGGGGGCAGGAGCATCCAGACCGGCGGATGGGTGGCCCAGTGCCCCGCCGCGTAGAAGAGGACGGCGGCGGCCAGGGGGCCGAGGAGCGCCCCCAGCGCCGCGCCCTTCCAGGCGGCCGTGGGGTATTCGTCGCTCTCCTCCACCACGTAGGGGACGATCTCCCCCGCCGTCCGGGCCTCCGCCTCCTGCACGGCGGCGCGCACGGCTTCGAGGTCGGCATCGGTGAAGAGACGGTGGAGCGGGTCCATGGCCGGCCCGATGGTATCACCCGGGCTATCCCAGGGGCGTGGGCTCGAGCGGCAGGCGGATGGCGATCTCCGTCCCCTGCCCGGGCCCGGGGCTGCTCGCCGCGGCGGTGCCGCCGTGGAGCTCGACCAGCCCCTTGACCAGCGCGAGCCCGAGCCCCAGGCCGCCGCGGCTCCGGTCGAGCCCGCTGTCGGCCTGGCTGAACGTGTCGAACGCGCGGGCGACCATCTCCGGCTCCATGCCGATGCCGGTGTCGCGGATGCGCAGGTCGGCCACCCCATCGGGCGCCTCTTCGAGGGTCACGGTGACGGCGCCGCCGGGCTCGGTGAACTTGCCGGAGTTGTGCAGCACGTTGCTGACGACCTGGGCCAGGCGGACCGGATCGCCGGTGACCCAGAGCGGGCCGGCCGGCATCCGGAGGCCGATATGCAGCCCCCCCGCTTCCAGGGTGCCGCGGTAGTCCTCGGCCGTCTGCCAGACGATCCGGGCGAGGTCGCAGCGCTCCTGGTGGAGGCGGATCTTGCCGCGGGCCACCCGGGAGACGTCGAGGAGGTCGTCCAGCAGGCGGGACATGTGGGTGACCTGCCGGTCGATCGTGTCGCGCGCCTGCTTCATCAGCGGCTGCTCGCCCCCGAGGAGCCGCAGGATCTCGACCGAGTTGCGGATGGGGGCCAGAGGGTTGCGGAGCTCGTGGGCGAGCATGGCCAGGAACTCGTCCTTGCGGCGGTCCGCCTCGCGCAGGGTGTCCTCGACGAGCTTGCGCTCGGTGATGTCGCGCACGATCCCGATGACGCCCAAGACCCGCCCGTCCGCCCCGTGATAGGCGGCCTTGGTGGTCAGGCAGTGGCGCCGGCCGCGGGGGGTGACGACCTCCTCCTCGAACCGCAGGAGCTCTCCTTCGGGGAGGGCCATGGCCCGCCGGTCGTCCTCCCCGACCTGCCGCAGCCGCTCGGGCGACTCACCCGGAAACAGGTCGCCGTCCGGCTTGCCGAGGATCTCCTCCGCCGGCTTCTCGGCCATCTCGGTGAGGGCGTGGTTGACCAGGAGGTAGCGGCCCTCGGTGTCCTTGACGAACACGATGTCCGAGGTGCTGTCGAGGACCGCCTGGAGCAGGTCGTGCTGCCGCCGCAGCTCGGTCTCGGCGCGCTTCCTCTCGGTCACCTCCCGCCAGGCGACGGCGAAACCGTCCCCCAGCCGGTTGGCCCGGATGTCGAACCAGCGGCCGAGGTGCTCGCCGGCGTAGTCGTCCTCATAGAAGACCGTCTCCTTGCTGAACGGCTCGCCGGTCTCCACCACTCTGCAGTAATCGTCGAACAGCCCGGTCGACCGGTGGTTCGGCATCAGCTGCAGGAGCGTCCGCCCGACCTGTTCCTCCAGCGGCAGGCGGTTGTTGTGGCAGGCGGCGTCGTTGAGGTACTCGGTCCGGAAGTCGGCGATCCGGCCCTGCGCGTCGCGCACCGCCGAGTAGATGCCGAAGCAGTCGAGCAGGGTGTCGACGGAGGCGCGGAACCGCTCCTCGGACGCCCGCAGCCGTTCCTCCGCCAGCCTCTGCTCGGTGAGGTCGGAGAAGATGCCCGCCGCGCCGATGAAGCTCCCGTCGGCGTCCAGGACGGGGTGGCAGGAGGCGAGGGTCCAGAGCTCCGAGCCGTCGGCGCGGCGGAACCGCCACTTGAACGTGCCCCGGTCTCCGCCGCGGCGCAGGGCGAAGTAGACCATGCCCTTCTCCACGTCCTCCGGGAAGACGAAGTCGAACGTGGAGCGGCCGAGCATCTCCTCCGGGGTCACCCCGAGCATTTCGCCCATGCGGGGGTTCGCGTAGAGGGTCGCGCCGTCGGCCGCGATCTCCCAGATGCCGTTGTGAGCCGTCTCGACGATCCGGCGATAGCGGTCGTCCTGGCGCGGGCCGGCGCCATCACCCGAGGGGAGTGCCATGGGGGGATCAGTCCTCCGGCAGGATAGCCCGCTGCTGCTTGCGGCGGCTCTGGCGACGTTTCTGGTCGAGCCGCTTCCGGCGGCTGGCGGCGGTGGGCCGGGTGGGACGGCGCGGTGCCTCCTCGGCCAGGGCCTCCTGCACCAGCTCGGCGAAGCGCGCCACGGCGGCGTCACGGTTGGCGCCCTGGCTGCGGTGGCGCTGCGAGGAGACCTGGAGGACGCCGTCGCGGGTGATGCGGGTGGCGAGGCGCTCGCGCAGGCGCTGCCGCTGGGCGTCGGTCAGGCTCGGGGAGCCGGCGACGTCGAAGCGGACGGTCACCTTGGTCTCCAGCTTGTTGACGTTCTGTCCCCCCGGGCCGCCGCTGCGCGCGGTGGCGAAGCTCAGCTCCTCTTCGGGGATGTCGAGGCCCTCCGCGATCCACACCATGACCTCAATGGTATCCCGCCGGTGCTACTCTGAGCCGTCGGCCACGCCGGCCACGGATCTTTTCGAGGAGCACGAGCATGAGCACCCTGAGAACGACGATCCGTCCCCGCCGTCCCAGACTGGCGGCGCTCCTTCTGGCCTTCCCCCTGGTGGCGGCCGCCTGGAGCACGCCCGAATCCGTCCAGTCGCTGGGGGCCCCCTTCTCCGCCAACGACATCCCCCTGCGGCGGGACCTCGACCTCCAGTTCGTGACCACCGCCCCCGGCTCGCCGACGGCGATCAGCCACACCGGCGACGACCGGCTGTTCGTCACCCTCCGCGACGGGCGGATCGTCATCTTCCGGAGCGGCGGCTTCGTGGCCCAGCCGTTCCTCGACATCCGGGGGCAGGTGAGCACGCAGGGCGAAGGCGGCCTCCTCTCGACCGCGTTCCACCCCCGCTATGCCGAGAACGGTCTCTTCTTCATCAACTACACCAACACGGCCGGCGACACGGTGATCGCCCGCTACCAGGTGTCCGCCGACCGCGACCGGGCCGACACGGGGAGCCGGCGGGTGCTGCTGACCATCGACCAGCCGTTCTCCAACCACAACGGCGGCCAGATGCAGTTCGGCCCCGACGGCTACCTCTATATAGGGATGGGGGACGGCGGCGGCGCCTTCGACTCCCAGTGCAACGCGCAGCGCGACGACACCCTGCTGGGGAAGATGCTGCGCCTCGACGTCGGCCAGAACGTCTCCACC
>DASPJI010000304.1:0-10827 GCA_035628695.1 Thermoanaerobaculia bacterium
GGCCTGCACCATCTGGCGGTTCAGCCGGTGGAGCGGCCGGTGCATGCCCGGGGTGTCGTAGAAGACCATCTGCCCGCGCTCGCCGGAGAGGATCCCCACCAGCCGGTGGCGGGTGGTCTGCGGCTTGTCGGAGACGATGGCCAGCTTCTCCTCGAGGAGCCGGTTCATCAGCGTCGACTTGCCCGCGTTGGGACGGCCCACCAGGGCCACGGATCCTGCCTTTTTCAGATCGGCCATCAGGCCTCCGCCTCCCTGCCGTCGCCGGCTTCGGCATCCTCTTCGGAGAGGCGGTCCACCCGCACGGTCTGGATGCGCCGGTCCGCCACCGCCTCGACGGTGAAGCGCAGGCCGTAGCAGTCGACGCTCTCCCCCACCAGCGGCACCCGGCCCAGGGCGGAGAAGACGAGGCCGGCGACCGTCTCGAACTCCGGGTCCTCGATCTCCACCTGGAACAGCTCGTCCAGCAGATCGATATGGGCGCGGCCATCCAGCCGGTAGGCGCCGTTCTCCAGCGGCTCGAGCTCGGCCACCAGGGCCTCGTGCTCGTCCATGATCTCGCCGACGATCTCCTCCACCAGGTCCTCCACGGTAACGAGGCCGGCGGTGCCGCCGTACTCGTCGACCACGATCGCCACCTGCTGGAACCGTGCCTGGAGCTCCTTGAGCAGCTCGCCCAGCGGCTTGGTCTCGGGGATGAAGAGCGGCGGCTTCATCAGGTCCGCCGCCGTCCCCGGCTCGGGGGCCCGCGAGGCCCGCAGCACGTCGCGGATGTGGAGGATGCCGACGATCTTGTCGATCGACTCCTCGAACAGGGGGATGCGCGAGTGGCCGGAGTCGATGAAGCGGTCGGCCAGGCTTTCGAGGCTGGAATCGACCGGCGCGCAGACCATGTCGATGCGCGGGGTCATGACGCTGCGCACCTGGGTGTCGCCGAAGTCGACGATGCTCCACAGCATCTCGCCTTCCTGCGGCTCGAGGATGCCCTCGCGGGTGCCGACGTCGATGAAGGCCTCGATCTCCTCGTCCGAGGCCTCGTCGTCCTCCTCCGTCTCCTCCCGGCGGCCGAGGACGCGGGCCGGAACCAGGGGGGCCACGATCAGCACCAGCGGCCAGAGTAGGAGGAGGGCCACCCGGTAGGCGCGGGTCAGCCAGCGCAGCGCCGACTCCGGGTCGTGCTCGACCAGCGTCCGGTTGAGCGCTTCGATGACCGCGACCAGCAGCATCACCAGCCCGAGGGCCCACAGCCCGGAGTGGGCGGTCCCGTACTCGCGCAGGATCGCCGCGAGGGTCAGCACCAGGCAGAGCGGCAGCAGGCGCGAGCCCAGCGAGAGCAGATAACGGAAGACTCCGAAGTGGCGGGGCTCGTCATAGAGACGGCGGAGGCGCCCCCCGGCCTCCTCCGCCCAGTGGCGGAGGCGGATCGGGCCGCTGCGCTCGAGGAGTGCCGAGAGCACCGCCACCAGCACCCAGAGGGGGAGCAGCAGCGTCGCGATCCAGCCCAGGGCGAAGGGCGGCAGCAGGGAGGCGGCCGGCTCAGGCATCGCCGCCCGCCTCTCCGGCAGGGATCCAGGAGCGGCGGAGCTTGCGCTCCAGCCTCTCCATGGTGCCGTCGTCGGTCTCGTGGTCGTATCCCATGCAGTGCAGGAGCCCGTGCAGGAGGAGGATCCGGATCTCGCGCTCCACCGGATGGCCGGCTTCGGCCGCCTGCCGGCGCGCCGTCGGAACCGAGATCAGGATGTCCCCCACGTGCTCCTCCTCACCCGGGAACGAGAGCACGTCCGTGGTCTTGTCCTTGCCCCGGAACCCGCGGTTGACGCGGCGCATCTCGCGGTCGCCGGAGAAGCGCACGCCCAGGCTGCGCTCCTCCCCGGCCGCCACGGGCACGAGGGAGCATACCAGCCGCTCCAGCCAGGGGCGAAGACGCCGCGTCGCCGCCTCGGGATAGCGGTTCGGGTTCTGCAGGACGATGTCCCAGACGCCTCCGCCACCCCGCCCGGCACCGGAGGCGCCCCGTTGACCAGGTTCTTTCATCGCGTGAATGCCGGCCGCCGGCTCATGAGGCCTTCACGGCTCCCGTCGCGGACCGCTTCTCCCGTTTCGGGTCGGCGTTGAAGTCGAAGCCCGGATAGTCGATCCGGTGATGGAAGATGTTGGAGAGGACCCGCAGGAACGATTCCGACACCTTGCGCAGGTCCGACAGCGTCAGGTCGGTCTCGTCGAGCTGCCCCTCCCGCAGGCAGTCGTCGGTGATGGTCTGGATCAGGCCGCGGATCTTGGGCACGGTGGGCTCGACCAGGGTGCGGCTCGCCGCCTCGACCCCGTCCGCCAGCATCAGGATGCCCATGACCTTGTTCTGCGGCCGGGGCCCGGGGTAACGGTACTTCTCCTCCACGACCTCCCCCGTCCCCTCCCGCTGCTCAGAGGCGCGGTGGTAGAAGTACTTGATCAGCCGCGTGCCGTGATGCTGCTGGATGGCGTCGAGGAGCACCCGCGGCAGCCCGTGCTCGCGCGCCAGCTCCAGCCCCTCCTTGACGTGGTTGATCAGGATCAGGGCGGAGAGCGACGGCAGCAGCTTGTCGTGCGGGTTGCGGCCCGGCCGCTGGTTCTCGATGAAGTACTCGGGGCGGAGCACCTTGCCGACGTCGTGGTAGAGGCCGGCGGTATAGGCCAGCACCGTATCGGCGCCGATCGCCTCGCACCCCTCCTTGGCCAGGTTGGCGACCATCAGGGAGTGCTGGAACGTCCCCGGCGCCTCGAAGGCGAGGCGGCGCAGCAGCGGCAGGTTGGTGTTGGACAGCTCCACCAGCTTGATGTCGGTGGTGATGGCGAGGAGCGACTCGAGGATCGGCAGGGCGAAGCTCACCGCGGCCGCCACCAGCAGGCCGCCGGCCAGGCCGCAGACCACGTCGAACATGATCTGCACCGGACCGCGGTCGCCGAGGCCGGTGAGCGCCGTGAGGATCAGCGCCATGACCACGTTGATCGTCCCCACCATCAGCCCGACCCGGGCGATCACCAGGCGCTGCCGGAACTGATAGAGGTCCAGCGCGTAGATCGCAGTCAGCGAGCCGGCGAAGGCATAGAACACCACCCACATCGGCTCGCCGTCCACCACCAGGCGGCTCATCAGGCTGGAGAAGAGGATGGAGAGCAGCAGCGCCGCGTTGCGGCCCAGCAGCAGGGCGGCGAGCAGCCCCAGGGCGGCGAACGGGATGGCGTACGAGTAGCTGCGCAGCGAGTTCAAGGGGGCGGCCTCGAACGCCCCCGACAGCGCCCCGGCCACCAGGAAGCAGAACTTGGCCCCCAGCACCGACAGCAGCAGCAGCAGCAGGGCCTCGGAGAAGATCCGCCGGCGGCTGTGGTCGGCCACCCGCTCGGACGCCAGGCCCAGCCAGAGCACCAGGCAGGCCAACCCGAGCAGGAAGAAGGTGGCGGCGATCGGCGGCACCTGGAGCCGGAGCTGCCGCTCGCCGCGGATCTGGGAGATCGCCTGCGCGTCGGCCGCGCTGATCACGTCCCCCTTGCGGACGATGACCTGCCCCTTGCGGATCTGGTTGAAGACCTGCCCCACCTCGGCGGCTACCGCCTCCTGGCGGGCCAGGGTCTCGCTACGGTTGAGGTACAGATTGGCCGGAATGTTCTCCACCAGAAGAGACACCAGGAGGGTGCGCTCCGCCGCGCCGAGGCCGCTCCAGTCCCGCACCTCGGCCTCGACCAGGTCCCGCACCTCGTCCGGATAGCTCAGGTAGTCGAAGAGGTCCACCTGCACGTTCTCGCGCTGGGTGGCGAGGTTGCGCAGGGAGATGCCGCGCATCCGGTTCTCGAGGAGCAGCGCCTTGTCGCTGACCACGCCGCGGCGCAGGGCCTGGGCGATCACGCCGGCGAGGCGCTCCTCGAGCTCGGGGGCGAACCGGCGGCGCGCCAGGAGCTCGGCCTCTTGAGAGGTGAGGCGGATGCCGGCGCGGGCCTGCTCGTCGCGCAGGAGCTCCTGCACCACCCGCCGGCGGACCTCCTGCGGCTCGGCGCCGGGATCGTCGTCCGCCGCCCCCAGGAGCTGGCGCCCGCGGGCGAAGAGCTGGCTCAGATGGCGCTGGCGCTCGGCGGTCAGCCCGGGGTCGAAGTCGTAGACCGGCAGGACGTCGGCTCGGGCCCTCTCCTGTTTGGCCCCGGACGCGGCCTCGTCCTTGAACAGCAGGTCCCGGGGCGCCACGTAGTCGCGGTCGGCGATGGCCCCGGGGGTAGCCCGGGGGGCGAAGAGGAGGCCGGGCATCAGGGCCCAGGTGCCCAGCACCAGGAGCAGGGTCACCCAGAGGGCGGGCGTGTCCAGGGCCCGGCGCCAGAGGTCACGCGAGCGCCAGCGGCGCCGCAGATTGGCGGTGCCGGTATCGACGAGGAGCTGAAGGCGTGATGGAGAGCCCTTGTCTCGATCCATGGCGAATCCCGCGCGCCGGAAAGACCGGCGCGCGGGCGGGGGCTCACGGAGTCGGAGCCCCTCCGGGCTGTCCCGGCGGTCCCGCGACGGCCGGCCGTGCCGCTTCGCGCTCCTGCTTGACGCGGTCGTGCTGGTCGTAGGCGGTGACGATCTTCTGCACCAGGTTGTGACGCACGACATCCCGCTGATCGAAGGTGAAGAACTTGATCCCCTCGATCCCGGAAAGGACCTCCTGGGCCTCCCGCAGGCCCGACATCCGGCCCTGCGGCAGGTCCACCTGGGTGACGTCGCCGGCCACCACGGCCTTGGAGTTGAAGCCGATACGGGTCAGGAACATCTTCATCTGCTCCGTCGTGGTGTTCTGCGCCTCGTCCAGGATGATGAAGCTGTCGTTCAGGGTGCGCCCGCGCATGAACGCGATGGGCGCCACCTCGATGATCCCTCTCTCCATCATCCGTGCCACCTTCTCGTAGCCGATGATGTCATGGAGGGCATCGTGGAGCGGCCGGAGGTAGGGGTTGACCTTCTCGGCCAGGTCGCCCGGCAGGAAGCCGAGCTTCTCGCCCGCCTCCACCGCCGGCCGGGCCAGGATGATGCGCCGCACCCGTTTCTCCAGCAGGCAGGCGGCGGCCATGGCCACGGCCAGGTAGGTCTTGCCCGTGCCCGCCGGGCCGATGGTGATGACGATGTCGTCGTCGGCCATGGCCTGCAGGTAGAGCTGCTGCCGGAAGCTGCGCGGCGACACCAGCCGCCGCACCGAGGCGAGCAGCCCCTCGGGCAGGAAGAAGTCCACCAGCGAGGCGTGGGGGGCCTCGGCGGCGACACGGATGGCGGTCTGCACCTCACCGGGGCGGAAACGGTAGCCCTTCTCGTTGACCTGCGAGAGGCCGTAGAGGAGCCGCTCCACGTCCTGCACCCGGGCGGGGTCGTCGCCCTTGATCAGGATCTGGTTGCCCCGGGCGGTGAGGTTGACGTCGAAGGTGCGCTCGATGCGCCGGAGATTCTCGTCCTGGGTGCCGAAGAGGACGTCGAGGCCTTCCTCGGCGAGAGTCACTTGCGTCATTGCTGAGCTTTTCTTGCCGCCGCGGAGACAGGGGGCGGCTCTCCAAGGCGTCCTAGTGTAGCAGAGGCGGGCGGGCCACACCGGCCCGCCGCCTCTCCCTACCCTCTACTTCTTGCCGTGCTCGTAGAAGCCCCGGCCGCTCTTCTTGCCCAGGCGGCCGGCGAGGACCATCTGCTTGAGGAGCGGCGGCGGGGCGAAACGCTTCTCCCGGTACTCCTCGAACATAATGTTGGCGATGTAGTAGGTGGTGTCGAGGCCGACGAAGTCGAGCAGGGTGAAGGGGCCCATGGGATAGCCGCAGCCGAGCTGCATTCCCTTGTCGATGTCCTCCACCGAGCCCACCCCCTCCTCCAGGGCGCGGATGGCGTCCAGCAGGTAGGGCACCAGCAGGCGGTTGACGATGAAGCCCGAGTTGTCGCGGCAGGCGATGGGCTCCTTTCCGATCGAGCGGGCGAAGGCGAAGGCGCTGTCGAACGTGTCGTCCGAGGTGAGGAGCGTCCGCACCACCTCCACCAGCTTCATCACCGGCACCGGGTTGAAGAAGTGCAGCCCGACGAAGCGGTCGGGGTGCTTCGTCGACATGGCGATCTGGGTGATGGTCAGCGACGAGGTGTTGCTGGCGTAGATGGTGCCGTCCTTGACCACCTGGTCCAGCACGGCAAAGGTCTTCTTCTTCTCGTCGAGGTTCTCGATGATCGCCTCGACCACCAGGTCGCAGTCCGCCAGGTCGTGGAGGTCCACGGCGCCGCTCAACCGCCCCGCGGCCTCGTCCCGGGCCTGGGCGTCCAGCTTGCCCTTCTCCACCGCCCGGTCGAGGGAGCCGCGGATCTTGCCCAGCCCCTTCTCCACCAGCTCGTCGCTCACCTCGCGCACCACGGTGTCATAGCCCGAGCGCGCGCACACCTCGGCGATCCCCGAGCCCATCAGCCCGCAGCCGAGGACACCCACCTTCTTGATCTTCATGGGATGTATCCCTCCTCTATCGTCATTCGTCGTTGTTTCTTCGTTCACGGTTGTAAGATCTGCACGATCTCCCGGCTCCCATCGGGCAACCGGTTCAGCCGCAGCTCCACCGCCCCGGCGACCGGGAACGGCAGCCGCTCCGCCCATTCCACCACTTTGACCCCCGGCCCGGCGAGCAGCTCCTCAAGGCCGAGGGAGGCCGCCTCGGCCGGGTCCAGCCGGTAGAGGTCGGCGTGAATCAGGGTGCCGCCGTCCCCCCGGTGCTCGCGGACCAGGGTGAAGGTCGGAGACTGGACCTCGCGCGGGCCGATCCCCAGCCCGCGGGCCACGCCGCGGGCGAGCACGGTCTTGCCGCTCCCCAGGTCGCCCGAGAGCAGGAGGATGCCGTCCGGCGCCAGCTCCCCGGCGAGCGCCACGCCGAGGTCCAGCGTCTCCTCCTCGTTCCGGCTCACCCAGCGCCGCATCTCATTCACGGCCCGCGAGACGGGCGAAGGCTTCCGGCAGGGCGTCGATCAGGTCGCCGGCGGCGAGGGCGGGCTCGCCCCGGCGTGCCGCGGCCGCGTCGCCGGCCAGGCCATGGAGATAGACGCCGAGCCGCGCCGCGTCCAGAGGGTCGAGCCCCTGGGCCAGGAGACCGGCGATGAGACCGGTCAGGACGTCGCCGGTGCCGCCGCTCGCCATGCCCGGGTTGCCCGTGGGATTCACCCAGACCTCCCCGTCCGGCGCCGCCACCAGGGTCAGATGCCCCTTGAGCACGGCAATGGCGCCGGTCGCGGCGGCGGCGCGGCGCGCCGCGGCGATGCGGTCCGCCTGCACCTCGGCGGTGGCGATCCCCAGCAGCCTGCCCATCTCGCCGGGGTGGGGGGTCAGCACCGTGGGCCCGGGCCGCCCGGCGAGCTCGGCCGCGCGGCCGGCGAAGGCGTTGAGTCCGTCGGCGTCCAGCACCAGCGGCAGCGGGCACTGGGCCGCGATCCGCCGGACCGCGGGGGCCGCCCCCTCCGGATCATTCCCCAGGCCCGGCCCCATCGCCAGAGCGTCCTTGCCCTCCGCCGCCGCCAGCACGGCGGCGGCCGCCTCTTCGGCCATCTGCCCGGCGGGACCGGCGGGGAGCGGCAGGGTCATCGACTCGATGGAGCCCAGGTCCACCACGTCGAGGATCGGCTCCGGCACCGCGGCGGTCACCAGCCCCGTCCCCACCCGCACGGCGGAGCGGCAGGCCAGGATGGCGGCTCCGGCCTTGCCCGGGGAGCCGGCGACGATCAGCGCGTGCCCGTAGTCCCCCTTGTGGGTGGCGGCCTCGCGGCCCGGGACCAGCCCCGCGAGCTCCTCGGCGGTCAGCAGATGGACCGGTCCCCCCTCCTCCGTCACCCGTTCGATCAACGCCGGAGGGAACCCCAGGTCGGTGACGATCAGCTCGCCCACCCAGCCGGCAGCGGGTGGAAAGACGTGCGCCAGCTTCGGCGCGGCGAAGGTGACCGTGAGGTCCGCCCGCAGGCAGGGGCCGAAGACGTCGGTCCGGCTGCCGGAGAGGCCGCTGGGCAGGTCGACGGCGACCCGCGGCACCGGCAGCTCGTTCAGGGCCCTCACCAGCTCGGCGAAGATCCCCTCCAGAGGACGGCCGAGGCCGGTGCCGAAGAGGGCGTCCACCACCAGGCCGGACTCCCGCGCCACCGCCAGGGCCGGCGCGAGGCCGTCGCCCGGCGCCAGCTCCCGGATCGGCAGCTCCAGCTTGCGGCAGATGTCGAGCTGGGTGCCGGCGTCCCCCGCGAGCCGGACCGGCCGGCCGCGCCCGCTCACCAGGAACACCTCGACGCCGTAGCCCCGTGCCGCCAGATGGCGCGCCACGGCGAGGCCGTCGCCGCCGTTGTTGCCCGGGCCACAGAAGATGGCCGCCGAGTCGGCCTCCGGATAGACCTCGCCGATGGCGTCCACGACGCCGATCGCGGCGTTCTCCATCAGCACCAGGCCCGGGATGCCCAGCTCTTCGATGGCCGCGCGGTCCACCTCGCGCATGGCTTCGGCGGTCAGGATCCGCATGGTCAGCCTCCTCGCCGCCAGGACTGCAGCAGCCCGCGGGTGCGGGGGCAGTCCCCCCCGGCCCTGCCGGCCAGGTCGCCGGCCAGCCGGCGGAGATCCTCCGGCGTGTCCACGTCGCAGGCCGTGGGGAGGAGCTCGACGGCGAGCCCGAGCTCGCGGCAGCGCTCCAGGGTCTGCTCCAGGACCCGCTCCGTGCTCCAGGCGATCTCCTCGAACAGGCGCGGCGCCGCCTCCCTGGTAAAAACGCCTGCCCGGATCACGATGAGATAGTAGCCGCCGTCCTCCGCCGGGCCGAGCACCACGTCGGCCCCGGCCTCCACCCGCTCGAAGCCGCGGTGCACCAGCTCCAGGGGCAGCGTCGGGTGGTCGCTGCCCACTGCGGCGACGGACTCGGCGGTCGCGGCGGCATCAGACAGGGCGCGGTACAGCCGCTCGCCCAGGCCGCTCCCCTCCTGCCGGATGCCCGGCAGGGGACCCGCCGGGATCTCCTCCCCGGGATCCAGCGCCCAGGCGAGGCGCAGCTCGAAGCTCCCCTGCCGCAGCCGCTCCAGGAGATCCTCCAGAAAGGCGGCGTGCAGCTCGGCCGCCTCGGCCGGGGTAAGATCCCCGATCAGCCGGGTCTTGACCCGGCCTGGGCGCGCCGGCTTGGTGAAGAGCAGGAGAAGGCGGGGGGAGGGCGGTGTCGGCACGCGCGGATTCTAGCCCAATGGCCCTTCTCACCTTCCTGACCGACTTCGGCCTGACCGACTACTACGTCGCCGCCGTCAAGGGGACGGTGCTGCGGCTCGCCCCCGGGACGCAGATCGTGGACATCTCCCACGACGTGCCGCCGGGCGACATCGCCACCGGCGCCTTCCTCCTCGGCGCGGCCGTGCCGTCCTTTCCCATCGGGACGGTCCACCTGGCGGTGGTGGACCCCGGCGTCGGCAGCCGGCGGCGCCTGCTCGCCGCCCGAACCCCGTTCGGCGGGTGGGTGGGGCCGGACAACGGCCTCTTCACCCCCCTCCTCGCCGACGCCCGGGTCCACTCGGTGGAGCGGGCCGGCCTCTTCCTCCCCGGGCCGGGCCAGACCTTCCACGGCCGCGACCGCTTCGCGCCGATCGCGGCCTGGCTGTTGCGGGGGGAGCCCATCGAAGAGCTGGGGCCGGAAGTCGCCGACCCGGTACGGCTCACGGGGGATCCACCTCGGCGCTCCTCCGGTGAGCTGCGCGGCCGGGTGATCCACGTCGACCGCTACGGCAACCTGGTCACCGATATACCCGCCGGCTGGCTCCCCGCGGAGGCTTCCGGCCTGCGCGCCGAGGCGGGCGGCCATACAGCCACCCGATTCGTGGCACACTATCAGCAGATACCCTCAGGCGAGGCGGCCCTGCTTTCAGGGTCTCTTGGAACGCTGGAGCTCTCCCTCAATGGCGCGGACCTCTCCCGCGCCTGGGGGGTGGCGCGGGGCCAGGAGGTAAGCGTCACCTGGCGCGAAGATCGCAAGTAGTTTTGACTGTGGAGCCCGGTGTGACGGTACGGTTACACACCGTTTACAGTCCCGTTACACAGGCGGCGGGAATCCGGCTAGAATAGGCACGCTTTTGCGAGGTCGATCGGGCTGATGGGGGATCTTCGGGAAGGAGCGAGTGGAATGAGCAAGTGGGAGTACAAGATCATCAACATCCGGAGTGAGAATTACCGCCTCGACCCCAATGCCGCGACGCAGTTGAACCAGTTGGGTGAGGACGGCTGGGAGCTGGTCTCGATCACCTCGGTGAACTTCAAGACCGGCGCGACGGACAACATCGCGATGGTGTTCAAGCGCCCCGTCCAGGGGTAGGCAGCAGCCAGCAGCCGGGTCGGCAGTGTTCGCTGCCGGCCCCGTCAAAGTCCCCAATCCCGACGACATCCAGGTTCAGGCTAGCGGCGCTTGCCCACTTTTCGGGCACGGCGAGGACGGCGGCGCCTGCGCACCGCCAGCGCGAAGCCGCCGGCGCCGGCCGCCAGCAGGAGGAGGGCGTACGCCTTCTTCGGCGCCTCCCCCACCTCGGTCTTGACCGCGGTCCGCACTTCGGTGAGGCGCTGCTCGGCCTCCCGCCGGCGCTGCTCCAGAAAAAGCTCGACCTGGCGCCGCGCCTCTTCCAGCTCCTTGCTCATGGCAGATCCCTCTCCGTCCCCACGCCGCCGGCGGCGGTGGGACGGTTGGAAGAGGCGGCGGCCGGCACCTCCAGCGCCTTGGTCTCGGCGAGGAGGTGCTGCCACCAGTCCAAATGATCGTCGAGCCGCTGCTTCAGGCTGGCGGCGGGGTTCTCGACCCGTCGGATGCGCTGGGCGCCGAGCCATCCGAGGA
>DASPJI010000305.1:0-17398 GCA_035628695.1 Thermoanaerobaculia bacterium
CCGAGGCGGTCCCGGAAGAAGCGCTGAAGAGGGCCGAGAGAGCACCGCCGCCACCCTGCGGGGTAGCACCGCTCCGGAGGGTGTGTGCTAGCGTCTAGGCTGGAACCGTCCACGATGGCAAAGACGAGGCCCCAGTCGCGGGAGAGACCACGGGAGAAGCCGAGGCAGGTGATTCAGGTGGGGCATCTTCAGATCGAGCTGCCCGAAGGGGTGACGGCTCTGGACTGGGCGCTAGAGCGGGTCAACTACCAGAACCCGCGTATCCGCGCCTTCCTCGGCTGCATCCGCCTGATCGAGGACGTCCTCGAGAGCAATTACGCGCTCCTCCACTGCTCGCCCGAGCGGCTGCTGGACGTCTGGCACAAGGTCCGCCAAGTCGCGAAGCTCATCCGCACCCGCCTCGGCCCGCTGCTGGAGGTGCCGTCGCGGCTCCCGGCGCTGGAGGAGGCGCGCCAGAGCGCCGAGGTCGCCCTCCACCTCCTCGACGACCACGTGCTGCGCGAGCTCGACCGCTTCCCCGAAGAGGTGGCCCCCGAGCAGATCCTCGACGTCCGCAAGCTCCTCTGCGTCGCCACCGGGCAGATCCACTCCTTCCTGCTCGACACCTTCGGCGAGATCATGGCCAAGGACCCGCGGAGCCTGCACGACTCCGACTACTTCCTCTCGCGGCGCTTCCCGCGCGACATCGAAGAGGCCGAGTGGCTCCACGCCACGGTGCTGCGCCTCCAGACCTATCTCGAGGGGATGGAGCCGATGCGCCTCCAGCACCTGGCGGGCCTCGCCCGGCGCCTGCGCGACGAGGAGTCGCTCCCCCCGCGCGCCACCTGGGAGGAGACGTCGGTCTTCCTCCAGCTCCTCCTCGACGACCTCACCCCCAAGCTCAAGGGGGTCCTCGCCCTGCGGGGCGTGCGCTTCTACGAGATGGAGATCCTGGACCGCTACACCCAGGAGATCCCCATCCGCTGCCGGCTGCTCATGGAGCTGTACGCCACCGGGACCGGCGCCATCAACGACATCAAGCAGCGGGTGGGGAGCTCGCAGAAGGAGCGCGAGCAGAACGTCGCCGACCTCCTCGCCCTGCACGGAGCCTTCAGCCGCCGCATGGCCGAGCTGATGTCCGAGATCGACCAGCGCCTGCGCGACCTCCTCGCCTTCATCCCCCTCTGGCTCGAGGGAATCGAGAAGCGCCGCGCCCTGCTCCTGCGGCGGAGCACCCGGGACCTCCCCGCACCCGACGTCCCCGACGAGAGCAGCGAAACCGCGGGCTGATCCCGCCCCCCTGGCATCAGGTTCGCAACTCACCCGGCCGGGTGAGAGGTGCGCGGTGTGTTCCCGCCGACGTGCCGTAGATCGGGACGGTTCCATGTACGAGCAGAGAGAAAGGTTTTCAAAGGCGCTGGCGGCATGCTGCGTACTGGCGACTCTGGCCGGAGTGGCCTCCGCCCGGGAGCCGTTGCCGGAGCCGCAGCGGCCCCGTACCTTGGTGATCTCCCTGGACGAGGCGCTGCGCATCGCCGCCGGCGAGAGCGAGACCGTGTGGGCGGCCGAGGCCGGCGTGCTCCAGGCGGTGGGCAGCCGGCGGATCGCCCGCAGCGCCTGGTTCCCCCAGGTCTCGGCCGACGCCTCCTATGTCCGGACGCTACGGTCACAATTCCAGGACCTCGACTTCGGCGGTCTCGGCGGCGGCGAGCCCGGCGAGGAGCCGGCGATCGACCTCCCCTTCGGCCGCGAGAACCAGTACTCGCTCGGCCTGTCGCTCAGCCAGCTCGTCTTCGACGGCGGCCAGACCGCGGCGCGCAACCGGGCGGCGGCGGCGCGCCTGCGCTCCGCCGAGCTCGACGTCACCTCGGCGGCGGCTCAGACCCTCCTCGACGTCACCCAGGCCTACTTCGACGCCCAGCTCGCCGACCGCCTGGTGCAGATCGCCGAGGCGTCGCTGGAGCAGTCCGAGGAGACCCTGCGGCAGACCGAGGTCGCCCGCCGGGTGGGCGACAAGTCCGAGTACGAGCTGCTGCGGGCGCGGGTGGCGCGGGACAACCAGATCCCCACCGTCGTCCGCCAGCGCCTGCAGAGCACCGAATCCTATCTGCGCCTGAAGCAGCTCCTCAACGTGCCGCCCGGGGACCAACTGGTCCTCACCACCGGCGTCGAGGAGGAGGTGCCGCGCTTCGCCACGGCTGCCGACGTCTCGCCGGACGAGCGGGCGCCGGTCGTCCAGGCGCGGGAGAACGTCGAGGCCAACGAGGCCCAGCTCTCCGAGGCCCGCGGCCAGCGGCTCCCCGCCGTCTCCCTGTCGTCGCGCTTCGCCCCCGTGGCCTATCCGGCGAGCGGCCTGCCCGAGCCCGACGACTTCCGGGAGGACTGGTCGGTTACCCTGAGCCTCTCCGTCCCCCTGCTCACCTGGGGGCGGCTGCGCGGCAACGAGGAGGTGGCCCGCGGCGGCCTGTCGCAGGCCCAGGCCCGCCTCGCCCAGGTGCGCGAGGCCGCGGTGCTCGACGCCACCATCGCCCGCGACGACCTCGCCCGCGCCCGGGCCGTGCTGGCGGGCAACACCAGCACCGTGCAGGAGGCCGAGCGCGCCTTCGGCATCGCCCGCATCCGCTTCCGCGAGGGCATCGCCACCCAGATCGAGCTGGACGACGCCCGCCTGCTGTTCGAGCAGGCGCAGGTGAACCGCGCCATCGCCCTGCGCGACGTGCAGGCGGCCCGCGCCCGCCTGGCGCTGCTGGCCGACTTGCCGCTCTCCCAGGGGAGCGGGGCGCCGCAGCTCATCCAGATCCAGCAGCAGCCGGTGACTCAACCATCACCCTCACAGCCGTTCGCCACCGCCGCCACCGGCAGCGCGGTGGGGATCGTTCCGGGAACCGGAGGTTCCTTCCCATGAGCTCCAAGCCGTATCTGAAGAACATAGGGTTGTCCCTCGGCCTGGCGATCCTCGCCGTGTTGTCCTACGCCTGCGGTGGCCGCGAGAAGGAGGCCGCCGCGCCGCCGCCCCCCGTCGTCCTCGGACCGGCGGACACGGCCGTGGTCGTCATGGCCCCGATCGAGACCGGCCCGGCCCTGACCGGCACCCTGGCGGCGGAGGAGGAGGCCACCGTCCGCGCCCAGCTCGGCGGCACCGTCCTTGAGACCTATGCCGAGCCCGGACAGGCGGTCCGCCGCGGTGCCGCGCTCGCCCGCCTCGACACCGCCGCGCTACGCGACGCCATGGCCTCCGCCCAGGCGGCGGTCACCAACGCCCGCAACAGTCTCGCCGTCGCCGAGCGCGAGGCGGAGCGCCAGCGCGTCCTCGTCCAGGCCGGCGCCGTGGCCGAACGCAACGTCGAGACCGCCCACCAGCAGGTGGTCGCCGCCCGCGCCGCCCTCTCCCTGGCCCAGGCGCAGCTCGCCAACGCCGAGGAGCAGGTCGCCAACACCCGTATTACCGCGCCCTTCTCGGGCGTGGTCAGCGACAAGCAGGTGTCGGCGGGCGACGTGGTCCAGCCCGGCGCCGCCCTGTTCACCATCGTCAACCCGTCGATCCTCGAGCTCGAGGCCACGGTGCCGGCGGAGCGCCTCTCCGCCCTGCGCGCCGGCGCGCCGGTGCAGTTCAACGTCAACGGCTACCCCGGCCGCCGGTTCACTGGCGAGATCACCCGCATCAACCCGAGTGCCGACCCGGTGACGCGGCAGGTGCGGGTCTACGCCCAGATCGCCAATCCGGACGGCGAGTTGGTGGCCGGCCTCTTCGCCGAGGGCCGGGTCGCCACCGAGTCGCGCACCGCCCTGACCGTCCCCCGCGATGCCGTCGACCGCCGCATGGCCCAGCGCGCCTTGCTGGTGGTGCGCCAGAACCGCGTCGGCCGCGTCGACGTCGAGCTGGGGCTCGAGGACGAGCAGGAGCAGCGGGTCGAGATCCGCCGCGGCGCGGTGCAGGCCGGCGACGTCGTCCTCCTCGGCGCGGCGCAGGGGATCACCCCCGGCACCCAGGTGCAACTGGCTCCCACCGTCCAGGAGAGGGCCGACAGGCTGGCCCAGGCGTTATGACGATCTCTGATTTCGCGATCCGGCGCCCCATCGTCACCGTGGTGACGATGCTGGCGCTGGTGATCTTCGGTCTCTTCGCCCTCTTCCAACTGGAGGTCGACGAGTTCCCCGACCTGACCAACCCGCTGGTGGTGGTGGCGGTCCCTTATCCCGGAGCCTCGCCGTCGCAGGTGGAGCGCGAGGTGGTGGACCCCATGGAGGAGGCGTTCAGCGCCCTCTCGGGGATCGACCAGATCACCTCCACCTCGCTCGACGGCTTCGGCCAGATCACCGTGCAGTTCGTCTTCTCCAAGAGCCCCGACCAGGCGAGCCAGGACGTGCGCGACGCCATCGACGGCATCCGCAACGACCTGCCGCCGGAGATGGAGGAGCCGATCCTGCGCCGCTTCGATCCGGCGGACATCCCCATCGTCTCCCTGGTCCTCACCTCGCAGACGATGAGCCCGCCGGAGCTGACGCTGATCGCCGACCCGGGGATCACCCGCAAGCTGCGCGGCATCAACGGGGTCGCCCAGGTCACCGTCGTGGGCGGCGTCGAGCGCGAGATCTCGGTCGACGTGCGGCCAGCCGACCTGGCGGCGGCCGGGGTGAGCGTCGCCCAGGTGGTGCAGGCGGTCCAGGGGCAGAACCTGGCGGCGCCGGTCGGCCGGGTGGAGGGGAAACTCACCGAGGAGGCGATCCGCCTGCGCGGCCGCCTCGAGACTCCGGAGCAGTTCGAGCAGCTCGTCGTCACCTCGCGCAACGGCCAGCTCATCCGTCTCGGCCAAGTGGCCGACGTGCGCGACGGCACCTCCGAGCAGCGGTCACTCGCCCTCTACAACGGCCGCCCGGCCGTCGCCATCGACATCACCAAGAGCAAGGGGGCGAGCACCACCACCGTCGCCGACTCCGTGGTCACCGCGCTAACCGGGATCGAGAAGACGCTGCCCCAGGGGGTCAAGCTGGAAGTGGTGAGGAACTCCGGCGAGCGGGTACGCGACTCGGTGACCAACGTCGAGGAGGCGCTCATCGAGGGGGCGATCCTCACCATCCTGGTGGTCTTCCTGTTCCTCAACTCCTGGCGCTCGACGGTGATCACCGGCCTGGCGCTGCCGGTGTCGGTGCTCTCCTCGTTCATCGCGGTCTGGGCCTTCGGCTTCACCCTGAACACCATGTCGCTCCTCGGCCTGTCGCTCGCCATCGGCATCCTGATCGACGATGCCATCGTGGTGCGGGAAAACATCGTGCGCCACATCGAGATGGGGAAGGACCACAAGCGGGCCGCCCACGAGGGGACGAACGAGATCGCCCTGGCGGTGGCGGCCACGACCTTCTCGATCGTCGCGGTGTTCGTGCCGGTCGCCTTCATGGAGGGGGTCGCCGGGCAGTGGTTCAAGCCGTTCGCCCTGACCATCGCCTGCGCCGTGCTGGTGTCGCTCTTCGTCTCCTTCTCCCTGGACCCGATGCTCTCCGCCTACTGGCCGGACCCGCAGATCGAGGCGCACGAGAGGAAGAACCCCATCGCCCGCGCCCTCGACTGGTTCAATCAATGGTTCGACCGCCAGGCGGACCGCTACAAGGGGATCGTCGCCTGGGCGCTGGACCACCGCTGGACCATGGTCGCCATCGCCGCCATCGCCTTCTTCGGCGCCATCGGCCTGCAGATCGCCTTCGGCGGCGGCGGCTTCATCCCCGAGGGGGACTACTCGGAGATCAACCTGGCGCTGGAGACGCCGCCGGGCTCGAACCTGGAGTACTCGGCGATCAAGGCGCAGGAGATCTCGGCGGTGGCTCGGGCTCATCCCGAGGTGGCCTACACCTATACCTCTATCGGCAGCGCCGACGGCTCCGGCGGCGTCGACGAGGGGAGCATCTACATCCGCCTGACCCCCAAGGCGGAGCGGGAGGTGTCGCAGCAGGAGCTGGCGCGGCAGATCCGCCAGGAGGTGCGGCGGATCGGCGGCGTCACGGCCTACCTTTCCGAAGGAGGACCCGGCGGGCCGGGCCGGCAGATCCAGCTCCAGCTTCGCGGCCAGGACATGGCGGCGCTGGAGAAGGCCGCCCAGATGATGCAGGCGGAGATCGCCAAGGTGCCGGGGGCGACGGACATCGGCCTCTCGAACCGGGGCCAGAAACCGGAGCTGGAGATCCAGCTCAACCGCGGCCTCGCCGGCACGCTCGGCCTGACCGTCGGCCAGGTGGCGCAGTCGCTGCGCCCGGCCTTCGCCGGTATCGACGCCGGCGACTGGGTCGATCCGGCGGGCGAGACGCGCGACGTCACCGTCCGCCTCGCCGCCTCGGCGCGCCAGAACCTGACCGACATCGAGCAGCTCCCGCTGGTGGTGGCAGGGGCGCCTCCCGTCTCCGGGACCGGCGGTGCCGTGGGCATGAGCCCCCCCATCACGGTCCCCCTGGGCCAGTTGGCGACGGTCCGGCGGTCGGTGGGGCCGGCGCAGATCGAGCACCTGGACCGCGACAAGGTGATCACCGTCGGCGCCAACGTCGAGGGGCAGTCGCTGTCGGAGGTGTCGCAGGCGATCAACTCCCGGGTGAAGGGGCTGCGGCTGCCCCCGGGGGTCGCCCTGTCGCAGGGTGGCGAGGTGGAGAGCCAGAACGAGGTCTTCACCAAAGTCTTCGCGGCGCTCGCCCTGGCGGTGCTGCTGATGTACCTGATCCTGGTGGTCCAGTTCGGCTCGTTCCTCGACCCGCTGGCGATCCTGCTGTCGCTGCCGCTGTCGCTGGTGGGCGTGGTGCTGATCCTCATCCTCACGGGCGACACGCTGAACATCATGAGCCTGATCGGCGTCATCCTGCTGATGGGCATCGTGGCGAAGAACGCCATCCTGCTCATCGACTTCGCCAAGTGGAACCACGAGAAGGGGATGCCGCTGCGCGAGGCGCTCATCGAGGCCGGCCGGGTGCGGCTGCGCCCGATCATCATGACGACGATGGCGCTGATCGCCGGCATGATCCCGGTGGCCCTGGGCGTAGGCGAGGGGGCCGACTTCCGGGCGCCGCTCGGCCGCGCGGTCATCGGCGGCACCATCACCTCGACGTTCCTGACCCTGCTGGTGATCCCCACCGTCTACGAGATCATGGTGGAGTGGCGCGAAAAGCTCCGCGGCCTCATCCGGCGGCGCCGCCGCGTGGACGTCCAGCGGCCGGCGGAGGCGGCGGGGCCGGGGCACTGAACACTCCCTTCATCCCGTTAGAATCCTCCGGCCGTCGCTCGGAGACGGCCGGACCCATGCCCAGAGCCCTCATCTTCGACATGGACGGAGTCCTCATCGACTCCGAGCCCTTCTGGCGCGAGGCCGAGATGGAGGGATTCCTCCTCGCCGGCGTCCGCCTGGAGGAGAAGGACTGCCTGGAGACCGTGGGTCTGCGGATCGACGAGGTGGTCCGCCTCTGGTATGGGCGGCACCCGTGGAGCTCCCCCTCTCCCGAGGAGATCGAGCGGGCGATCCTCGACCGGCTGGTGGCGCGGGTGCGGGAGCGCGGCACGGCCAAGCCGGGGGTGCGCGAGGCGCTCGCGTTCGCCCGGAGCGCCGGCCTCCGCGTCGCCTTGGCGTCGTCCTCCCCCTACCGGGTGATCGAAGCGGTGGTGGAGACGCTCGGGCTGGCGGCGGACCTCGAGGTCCTCGTGTCGGCCGAGGGGGAGGAGTGGGGCAAGCCCCACCCGGCCGTCTATCTCAACGCGGCGCGGCGGCTCGGGATCGCTCCCGAAGAATGCGCGGCGGTCGAGGACTCCCCGAACGGCGTGCTGTCGGCCAAGGCGGCGCGGATGAAGTGCATCGCCGTGCCGGAGGACACCCTGCGCGGTCATCCCTACTTCGCCATTGCCGACCGGGTGATCGGGTCGCTGGCGGAGCTGGACGCCGGCCTCTGGCAGGAGGTCTGGGCGGCGCGATAAGCTGGAGGGGCTGACAATCTCAATCTCCGAGGAAGATGCCATGAAAGCCCCGCTCCGTTCGCTGCCCCTCTTCGCGCTAGCCCTGCTGATCGCCTCCCTCCCTGCCGCGGCGGCCAAGGAGAAGAAGGCCCTCACCGCTCCCGGAACCTACATCGACTGGCAGGACGAGATCGATGACCTCGAGATCATCGAGTCGTTCAAGCTGGCCGACTACAGCCGCGTCGTGGTCGAGCCCTTCGACACGTCCAACACGCCGCTCCCCGAGGAGGCGGACAACGCCTACCAGCCGGTGCGGAAGGTGCTCGCCGACGCGACGTCTCCCTTTGTCACCAGCCTCCGTGAGGAGCTCAAAGGCAAGGTCGAGGTCGCCGAGGGGGAGAAGGGCAGTGCCGCTTCTATAGGGGCTGAAGAGAAGACGCTGGTGGTGCGCGGCCGGGTGACGACCATGGACCCGGGCTCCCGCGCCGCCCGCTACTGGGCCGGGTTCGGCGCCGGCGCCGCCCGCACCGGCATCGCCGCCGAGGTGGTCGACGGCGCCACCGGCAAGGTCCTCCTCCGCTTCCAGCAGGAGCGCCGCTCCGGCGTCGGCGCCGCGGGAGGCAGCTACGAGAACCTCCTCGAGCGCAACCTCCGCAAGATCGGCGAGGACGCGGCCCTGATCCTCGGAGCCTTCTAGATGGCCGGGTTCGACGGCAAGGTCGCCCTCGTCACCGGCGGCAACTCCGGGATCGGCCGCGCCACGGCGCTGGCGTTCGCGCGCCAGGGGGCGCGGGTGGTGATCGCCGCGCGCCGGACCGAGCCGGGCGAGGAGGTGGCGCACGCGATCCACCAGGCGGGCGGCGAGGCCGTGTTCGTCCGCGCCGACGTCGCCCGCGCCGAGGACGTCGAGGCCCTGGTGCGGCGGACCGTCGAGGTCTACGGCCCGCTCGACTGCGCGCTCAACAACGCGGCGATCGAGGGGGAGCCTCGGACCCTCGCCGACTATTCGGAGGAGGAGTACGACGAGCTGATGGGCGTCGACCTCAAGGGCGTCTGGCTCTGCATGAAGCACCAGATCCGCCAAATGCTCGCCCAGAGTCCCTCCGGTGGCACCATCGTCAACACCTCCTCGGTCAACGGCCTGGGTGGCGTGGCGCATGGGTCGCTCTACGCGGCGGCCAAGGCCGGGGTGCTGGCGCTGACCAAGTCGGCCGCCCAGGAGCTCGGGGGCCAGGGCATCCGGGTCAACGCGCTGGTCGCCGGCGGCTTCCGCACTCCGATGCTTCAGCGGGTCTTCGCGCGGCACGGCGGACCGGATCCCGAGGCCCAGGCGGCGGTGGAGGGGCAGCTATCTCAGCTCATCCCCCTCGGCCGGATCGGCAACCCCGAGGAGGCCGCGGACGCCGTGCTCTGGCTCTGCTCGGACGCCTCCTCCTACATGACCGGCAACTCGCTGATCCTCGACGGCGGCCTCACGGCTTACTACCGATGAGGAAGCCCGTCATGAGCCGGCCCCCGGAAGGAACCGGAAGCCTCGCGTTGTTGTGGAGAGCGGGACCTGTGATCGCGGCGCCGCCCGATCTCTCGGCGTGCGCTGCTTTTGGAGACGGAGAGCCGCTCATGCCGACACGAATCCTGGAGTTCCGGCGTCCAGACCAGCAGGGCTTCACCCGCGTGGGGCGCGTCCGCACGGACGGGTCCATCGCCTTCCAGGGCAAGGTCTACCGCACCATCCGCGAGGTGCCGCAGGAGTGCCTCGCCCTCCGCCCCGACCTCGAGACCCACTCGCAGTGGGTCCGTCTCTACCGCGCCATCGACCCCAAGCGGCCCCGCCGGGAGGCGGACCGCCCCGACAAGTAGCCGTCACGGCACCGACAATACCGAATGGCCCGCATCGTCCTGACCACTTTCGGGTCCCTGGGGGACCTCCATCCGATGATCGCGCTCGCCCTCGGCCTGCGCGAGCGCGGCCACGAACCCGTCTTCGCCACCGCGGAGTACTACCGGCCCAAGATCGAGGAGCTGGGCTTCGAGCTCCGCGCCCTGCGACCCCACATGACGCCGGACGACCCGGAGCTGGCCGCCCTCGTCATGGACGCCAAGAAGGGGCCGGAGAACGTGCTGCGGGGCCTCATCTTCCCCGCCCTCCGCGACACGTTCGAGGATCTCCGCCGCGCCGCCGAGGGGGCGGACTTTCTGGTCGCCGGCGAGCTGATCTACGGCGCGCAGGTCCTCGGCGAGCTCACCGGCCTCCCCTGGGCCAACGCCCTGCTGTCGCCGATCTCCTTCTTCTCCGAATACGACCCGCCGGTGCCGACGCCGTATCCGGGGATGGCGAAGCTGTTGGGCAAGGCGCGCTGGATCGACCGCGGCATCGTCCGCTTCGGCCGCTTCGTCACCCGGTCCTGGGGCCAGCCGGTCCACGACCTGCGGCGCGAGCTCGGCCTGCCGCGCGGCGGCCATCCGATCTTCGACAAGTACTCGCCCCACTTGGTGCTGGCCCTCTTCTCGCGGCTGATCGGCCGGCCCCAGCCCGACTGGCCGGCCCACACCGAGCAGACCGGCTTCGTCTTCTACGACGGCAGACCGGGCGGCGCCCGCCTGACGCCGGAGCTGGAGCGCTTCCTGGACGCCGGCGAGCCGCCGCTCGTCTTCACCCTCGGCTCGGCGGCGGTGCTCGACGCCGGCGACTTCTACCTCGAGAGCGCCGACGCGGCGCGCCAGCTCGGCCACCGCGCCGTGCTCCTCGTCGGCGCCAACCCGCCACCGCCGGACCTGCCGCCCGAGATCCTGGCGGTGGACTACGCCCCCTTCTCGGACCTCTTCCCGCGCGCCGCCGTCATCGTCCACCAGGGCGGCATCGGCACCTGCGCCCAGGCCCTGCGCGCCGGCCGGCCGACGCTGGTCATGCCCTACAGCCACGACCAGCCGGACAACGCCGTACGTCTGGAGCGCCTGGGGACCTCCCGTACGGTGCCGCGGGACTACTATTCAGCGCCACGGGCCGCCTGGGAGCTGCGGGAGCTGCTGGCGGATTCGAAATACCGGCAGAAAGCCGAGGAGGCCGGAAGGATCGTCAGCGGGGAGGATGGGCTGACGGAGGCGTGCGACGCCATCGAGAAGCACCTCTGAGCCGGAATCCGTTGCAGTAACTTGCCATTTTTGGCAAGTTACCTCCATGAAATTTGCCCGCTCTCGACCCAGCTGACGCGTAGCGCGTTCCTTGATCCCGCGCCGCTTGGGCGGAGGCTTCCTCCCCCCCTGGGCGGGGGCGTGGTAGGGAGCGGGGGAGGATCGAGGTGGGGGGGGAAACCTGAAGCCTGTGTTAGGCAGTGCCGCGAGGCGGCGTCGACTTGAATGACTTGTTAGCCGTAAACCGCCTGAGCAACTACAATGCTCTGGAAGTCGGACTCCCGGAGAATGCGGATCTGACAGCCTTGCGCAATCAGCTCCTCCGCTTTAATGTGTTTGGAGCTCTTTGGCTTACCGGCAAGCTTGGAGATATCCTGGTCACCAACGATCAAGAGCGTGGTCTTCTTTGTGACAGACGAAGCCACGTCACATCCAGCCCTCGCGGCAAGATCAGCAGCCTCACGCCGTGGAATAGCCAAAGAACCTGTAAAGACGGCAACGTTTCCATAAAGCGGCCCTTCGTTGTTCCCGTCACGAACGATTGGCTGATCACAGGCGGGATTGATGGGGCGTTGGACGCGGGCGAACCAACCCTCAAGATTTAGATCAGCGCATGCACAGGCTTTGCAGAGAACTTCTCCTGCGGCCCGAGCGTCTTCTAGTGCATCGTGATGCTTGAACTCGATCCCAAGAAACTCTGTGACATTATAAAGCCCATACCCCTTTGCACCGAACTTATCTGGCCATGCCCGACGAGCGACACGCGCTGTATCTAGCCACCGACAATCGATCTGGTCGATCCCATACCTTTCACAAGCGAGAGCGGTCGCCGCCCGATCGAATGGGGTGTGGCAAGCAACCACCGAGCCCGCCATAAGCGCCCGCAGATTCTCAGCGATTCTCGGCCAGGTTGGTGCGCCTCTCACCTTGCACTCGTCTATTCCGTGAAGAGAAACGTTGAAGCCGTCAAAGTCGTCTTCTGGATCAACCAGGCTCGACCAAGAGTCCACGTGTGATCCGTCACGAAATATGGCTACCCCAATTTGGCAGATGCTGGATAGGTCCGCATTCGCGGTTTCAACGTCGATTGCTGCGAACTGCACCGCTATCTCCTTTCACGCAGTTAGTCGCCTCCCCTCCTGTACGCGAGTGAATCTCAGGTCGCCCAACGCCGACTGGTAAAACCTTGAGAGAGCCGCCCAGGACAAGCAGTATCAAACTCACGATGAACGCTCCTCCGCCAACCTGATAGAGCCTGTACGTACGCCGCACAAGTGGCTTGAAATCAGAAAACCTTCCCTTGATGATCGCGCCATTCGCCTGTGCGCCAGCAATGAAGTTGAAGTAAAGCCCAATGCCGGTGGCGACTAGCGCAACATCAGCAAGCCCCAAGAACTTAGCAGCAGAAACCGTTGAATCAGCCCTGCCCCAGATATTCCGACAATCTTCTCCGAGAACGTAACCGAAAATGCAAGAACTGCCGAGATAGTAACAAGAAAGTGCTCCCCCAAGTCCTTCAGTTCCGGATAGTGGAGCGACAGGAAGACCTCGGAGTCCGACTTCGGCTTGACTATGCTTGCTATGTCTTCGCCAGAAAGCACCTGAACTTTATCCTTCGACCAACCCGCTTGGCTGAGCTTATGCACTCTGTCGCATAAGCTCCACGCGACAGGCTGTGTTTCCTTTTATTCTCTTCCTGCGGTGCCGCTTAAGAAAACTGTACGCCCCCCTTTGTCAGTTGTCAATGCGGCAGAGAGAGGCGGACCAGGAAGATGCTTATCGACACATGGGGTCTGAGGCATGGGGTCGCCATCGCGTCCAGATGTCCTGATCGTGGCTTGGCCTGCGAAGGAAGCGGGCTGGCTGCAGTAAGCACCCCATGGGGACGCAGGAGGGGCCGGCGCTTATCCACCCGGCCTGTCGCGTTTGCCATGCGGCGGCTTCCGCGTCACTAACCTGGAGAGAGCCTGTCCGGTCCACGGGAAGACAGCAGGCGCGGAAACACCGAATTTCCCTCTTGACGCCTCATCCCCACCCGGTCTATCCTGCCGATACTCGACGTTCCCGCAGGCACTCCAAGATCCAAGGATCGCGGAACCTGGTGGAGCCGTTCGAGGGAATCTGGTTGTAGAAGCGAAGCGCTGCAAAGGCGGTCGGCAATTCTGCTGACGGCCCGGAGGTGAGCTGGAACTCACCGCCGAGCCTGACCGCCCACAGTCCGATAGGAGGACTCGTGAACAGCTTCACGCAGGGTAGCACTGTATCCACCCATTCCCCCCTCCCCAACGCCTTCAAACCGACGTTTCTCGGCCGTCTGGCCGAGCGGGACGAGCCGCCCACGGCCGGCGATGCCGACGTGGCCGGGCCTTGGCGCATCGAGCCCATTCCGGGGCAGGGCTTCGGCCTGTTCCGGGTGGGCGAGAGCCTGGCCCGCGGCTTCGCTCCGACGGCGGTCTTCCCGTCCCGATGGCTGGCGCTCCTCATGGCGGGCATCCTTCCCGGCACCGGCAAGGACCCGCTGCTCCTCCTCTCCCAGCAGCCCGACGCCCACGGCGTCTATCCCGTCGCCCTCGCCGGTGGGGGTGACGACGGCGGCGATGACGGCGATGGCCGCGACGGCCGTGGCCCCGGCGGTCGCGTTCCCGTCGGTTTCCTTCAGCTCTTCGACGAGCGGGCTGTCGATGCGTTGAACGTCGTCATCCATCTCCTCCAGGCGCCGGAGTGTCTGGCCTTCGTGCTGGAGGCGGCGGGCGGGGTCACCCTCGAGCGCTGCGGCGCCATCCTCGATGAGCGGGTGGCGGCGGCGGACGCCGGCGGGGCGGCTGCCGGGTAGGACATCCTCTCTCTATAGGCGTCACCGGTGGGTTCGACCTGCCGGTGACGCGCCTTCCGGCGCCCTCCCGAAAAGAACCCCCCTCCTCGGTCCTCCCCCACTCCCTACCACGCCACCGCCCAGGGGGGGAGGAAGCCCCCGCACGCGCAGACTTTGGCAGCAGCAAGCTTCCATGTAGGGGAGGGGGCAAGCCCCTCCCCTACATTAGAAGTTAATGCACATGGGAGGCACCACCTCCCGAATCACCTCCCCGGCAGTCCTCCAGGCATCCATTCCGGCATCAACTCCCGGCACCGAACCGAAACCGCTTCCCCTGGATCTGGGGATCAAGGCACACGTGGAACCAGCCCGGCGAGGCGGAGGGATCGATCCCTCCGCCTCACCGGCTGTCCTCCTGTCGGACGGAGGAATCCTCAGGGGCGCGGCCTTGGACACGGCGGCGCCCCGTCACGATTCAGTTGTCAATGAGCCCTGACGCTTCATGGCCCGGCGGCCCCACGGGGCGGCCGGTCTGCCCTGGCGCGTGGTCTACTCGCCCCTCGGGGCCGGCCTTCGGCCCCGGCTCCTGCCCTGCAGGCCCCCGAGGGCCGTCCGGCCGCCCGCGCGGGCATCCCCTCCGCCCTGTGGGGCCTGCCTGTCGACCCATGGGGCAGCGGGCGTGCCCCTTGGGGTATCCAACAGGCCCCAAGGGTCCGATCCCACGCCCTCTGGGTCATCCTGCTCGCCCCGCGGGGCGAGCGGAGTCTGGCGGATGGCGCGTGACCGATTCAGCCGGCTGAAAATGCTGTTGACAGGCGGCGGCCATCGACCTAGAGTATACACTCTAGATCGATTCCGGCCTACGAGGACCGGCACGATCCTGCTCTTTGACAATCGAAGGACACGAGCCGGGCGCGGCGCCCCGGGTGGGGCGGCGCCGCGCTCGTTCGTGGAAGCTCAGAAGCGGTAGGAGAGGCCGGTCAGCAGGATGTAGTCCGGGAAGGTGGCGTCACCCTCCCGGCCGCTGTAGGGGTTCGGCTCCCGGTTGCGGTAGAAGCCGATCGGCACGTTGAGCGACCAGGTCGAGGCGCCCTTCGTGTAGGCGATGCCGGGCTCGACGAACATCTCGTAGCCCGGCCGGCGCCAGCCGTGGCTGTCGCCGATCAGGTCGTAGCGCGGCAGCCCCTCGACGCGGTAGGCGAGGCTGGCGCCGAACCCCGACTGGCCGAGCGGTGCCACGGCGCCCAGCCGCACCAGGTACTGGTCCGGCACGGAGTTCACCAGGGTGCCCTCCTGGGCGAAGACGGGATTGTTCCCCAGGCCCAGGCCGACGAGGATCGAGGGGGTGCCGTTGGTGTCGCGCGGGTTCGCCAGGTAGGTGCCGGAGGCGAAGAGCGTCGCCCGGCTGTACTGACGGAACGCCTGGACGTCGAACAGGATCCCCCAGCCGCCGTCGCCTGGCTGCACCGACTGGTCGACCGCCTTGACCGTGTCGTTGGTGCCGTCGATGTTCGGATAGCGCTGAGTGACGTCGTACTCGCCGGTCGGCGCCTTGACCCCGAGCCCGAGGGCGACGTTGTGCCGGCTCTCCGGCGCGAAAACCCAGTAGCGGCCGGTCAGGCTGATGTCCCCGAGCCCGCTCGCCTCCTGCTTGGCGCGCGGCCCCGGCGATGGCGAGATCGGCGTCGGCACCGCCCAGGACGCCTTGATGACCGGGATCCCCAGAGCAAAGCTGAGACGGTCGCTCCACGCGTAGGAGATGCCGAGGTCGAGCGCCTGCTGGGTGTTGATGACGTAGGTGCCCAGCGTCTCGCGCTGGCGCTGGCGCTCGCTGCCGCTATAGTGGGTGTCGGAGTCGAGGTCCCGATAGGAGAGGCTGACCTGCCACTCCCCCTTCTCGGGGACCAGCCGGCTGGCCGCGCCAAACACGGGCGCGGTTTGGCGGATGAGCACTCAGCCCTGGCCGGCGGCGGGACGCGGAGCAATCAGGCCGGTGAGGAAGACGGCGGCGGCGGTCACGGCCAGCAAGGGCGTGCGAAGCATCGAGAGGTCTCCTGTCAGCTCTTGCCATCATAGCTGAAAGCGGCTACCTCTCCACCCTGAACCGCAGCGGCGCGCTGGTGACGCTCCCGGTGGGACCGGTGAGCTGGACCGCCAGCCGGTACTCGCCCGGTGGCAGCTCCCCCGGCCGGAAGGTCGCCAGCAGCCGGTCCGGCGCCGCGCCGCCTGCACCACTGTCGCGCTGCCCCAGGGACAGAGCGCTCCCCGGGACCTCCTTGCCATCCGCCGACGTCACCCGCGCGGTTGCCTTCAGGTCGCCGTCTCCCAGGTTCCAGCCCACCAGCTCGAGGCGGGCCTCCTGCTTCGGAGCGAGGACCGGTCTGTTGGCGGGGATGAACGGCTCGCCCGCCAGCATGAACGGGTAGTCCGGCCGCTTCTCCCCCTCGCGCTGCGCCTCGGGAACCAGCACCCACCGGCCCGCCGGCTCCGGGAACAGGGGAGGCAGGAGCACCGGCCCGGCTTGCGCGAAGGCCGGCACGGTCAGCGGCACGACGCGCATCCCGTAGGCGCCGGTGACACCGTTCCGTACTAGCACCCGCAGCGAGTAGTCGCCCGGCGCCAGGTCCACGTGGCCGAAGAACTTGAGCCCGGTGCGCCGCAGCGTCTCGCCGGTCTTGCCGACGTCCAGCCCCACCGATTGCGTCTGGAAATCGTGCACCGCCCCCTGCGCGTCGAGCGCGTAGACGAAGATCTCGGCCGGCACCGCGGCCCCCTGGTGCCCGGCGAGCAGTCCCTTGCCGTCCACCTCGATGAGCACCGGCACGTAGGCCTGGTCCCCCGCGGGCTGCCGGAACGGCGCGGCGAGCACGGCCAGGGGGATCGCGCCGCCGTCCTCGCCGCTCAGGATGCGGCTCGCGGCGGTCAGGATCTTCTCGCCGCCGGTCTGCTGGCTGAACGGCTTCGGCGCGTAGTAGCCGGGGCGGTGGACCACCCGCGTGCCGCGCGGCGCGTCCTTGAGCGTCACCTTCAAGCGCCGGTAGGAGCCGTCGCGCGGCAGGTCCTCGGGCTGGAGGGTGAGCACGTAGGTGACGCTGGTGCGCTGGAGCATCTGGTCCATGGCGGCGCCCAGGTCGTTGAAGTTGCGGTACAGCTCGCCGCCGGTGTCGTGGGCCATGAGGAAGAGGCCGTCCTGCCCGGAGCGCCGCTGCGGGTTCATGTCGTCCCCGCGCAGGCCGCCGATATCGACCGATTGGATAACGCAGTCGGCCCGCCGCAGCTCCTCCAGCATCTTCTCGAGGTCGTTGCTCGCCTCGGTGTTGCCGTAGCGGGCGGAGGGATCCACCCGGTAGAACTCACCGGAGGTCATGGATTCGTTGATCTGATCGATCTCGGCCTGGTCGGTGATGCCGGTGATCACGGAGCTGTCGAAGCCCTCGGAGAGATAGATCACGTATTTGCGGCCCATGACGCTGCCCATCAGGCGGGCGAGGTCGGAGAAGGAGCGCGAGAGGGCGGTGACCTGGGCCTTCTTCTGGGTGGCGGCGGCGCGCTCCGAC
>DASPJI010000306.1:0-2152 GCA_035628695.1 Thermoanaerobaculia bacterium
CCGCAAAACCGTGGGGCTCATCGCCCCCCGCAACGCCACCGAAGAGATCCTGGCAGGCGTCTGGGCCGAGTTGCTGGGGCTGGATCAGGTCGGGATGGAGGACGACTTCTTCGCCGTGGGAGGGCATTCGCTGCTGGCGACTCAGGTGGTCTCACGGGCGCGCGAGCTGTTCGGGGCGGAGGTCAAGGTGCGCGACCTCTTCGAGGCCCCCACCGTAGCCGGCTTCGCGGCGGCCGTGGAGGCTCTGCAGAGGGACGGACAGGGGCTGGACGCGCGACCGGTCCGGCCGGTCCCCAGGGACCAGGACCTACCCCTCTCCTTCCCGCAACAGAGGCTCTGGTTCCTGGATCGCCTCGCGTCTGGCACTGCCGCCAGCATCGCCGGCACGGCCTACAACCTGCCGCTGGCGACCCGCCTGTCCGGCCCTCTCGATCCTGGCGTGCTGGAGAGGGCGTTGGGAGAGGTGGTGCGGCGGCACGAGGTCCTGCGGACGACGATCGTGGAGAAGGGGGGTGTCCCCGTCCAGGTGATCGCGCCCGAGTTGCGGCTCCCCCTGCCCGTGATCGATCTGGCGGCGCTGCCGGATGCCGGACGCGAGGCCGAGGCGCTCCTCCTGGCCGCGGGGCAGGTGCGCCGGCCCTTCGATCTGGCGGCGGGGCCCCTGGTCCGCTGGGCGTTGCTGCGGCTCGACGCCGAGGAGCACGTGGTGCTCGCCACGGCGCACCACATCGTCTCCGACGGATGGTCCATGGGCATCCTGGCCGGCGAGTTGGGCGCTCTGTATGGAGCCTTTGCCCGTGGCGAAGCCTCTCCCCTGCCGCCGCTACCGGTCCAGTACGCCGACTTCGCGGCCTGGCAGCGCCGCTGGCTCACGGACGAGGTTCTGGAAAGGGAGCTGGCGTACTGGCGCGGGCAACTGGCCGGTGCGCCGCACGCTCTGGAGCTGCCGCTGGACCGTTCCCGGCCGGCGGTGCGCAGCGGCGCCGGAGGGACCCTCCCGGTGGCGATCCCCTCCACCCTGGCCGCCGCTCTGGTGGAGCTGAGCCGGCGCGAGGGGGTGACGCTGTTCATGACCCTGGCGTCGGCCTTCCAGGCGTTGCTGGGACGCTGGGCGGGGCAGGACGACGTGCTGATCGGCACGCCGGTGGCGGGCCGCAACCGGCGCGAGATCGAGGGACTGATCGGATTCTTCGTCAACACGTTGGTGCTGCGGGCCGATCTCGCGGGGTCGCCGCCGTTCCAGCGCCTGCTGGGGCGGGCCCGCACCACCGCCCTGGACGCCTTCGCGCACCAGGGACTGCCGTTCGAGCGGCTCGTGGAGGACCTGGGTGGTGGTGAGCGGGACCTCTCCCGCTCACCGCTGTTCCAGGTGATGCTCGCGTTTCAGAACGTGCCCCAGGCGGGAGCCGTGATCCCGGGTCTGACGCTCTCGCCTTTCCCGTTCAGCCCGGAGGTGGCGAAGTTCGAGCTGACGCTGACCCTGCAGGAGTCCGAGGCCGGCCTGCTGGGCACGCTCGAATACGACGCCGACCTGTTCGACCGCTCGACGGCCGCGCGCCTGCTCTCCCATCTCGGCCGCTTCCTCGACGGGATCGCCGCCGATCCCGCGCGGCGGATCGGCGAGATCCCGCTGCTGGCCGCCGCGGAGAGTCACCAGTTGCTGGTGGAGTGGAACGACACCCGGGAGGGGTACGCCGGGCACCGGGGCCTGCACGAGTTGGTGGCGGCGCAGGTGGAGCGCACGCCGGACGCGGTGGCGGTCTCGTTCGAGGGCGAGGAGCTGAGCTACGCCGAGCTGGCGCGGCGCTCCAACCGCCTCGCCCATCGCCTGCGGGAGCTGGGGGTCGGGCCCGAGGTGCCGGTGGCGATGGGCGTGGAGCGTTCGCTTGCCATGGTCGTGGGCCTGCTGGCGGTGCTCGAGGCGGGCGGCGCCTACGTACCCCTCGATCCCGACTATCCGGCCGAGCGCCTGGCCTACATGATCGAGGACTCGGGCGCGCGGCTGCTGCTGGCGCAGCGCCATCTGGCGCCGCGGCTCCCTCTCGACGGCGTCCACACCCTGCTGCTGGACGACGAGGCCGCCCTGCGGGCTGACGGGCCGGCGGGGCGGCTGACGGGCGGCGCGGAGCCCGGCAGCCTCCTCTACATCATC
>DASPJI010000307.1:0-2340 GCA_035628695.1 Thermoanaerobaculia bacterium
TCGGCGCCGAGTCGACCCGCCCGGGGGGCGGGGTCTACGGCCAGGGCGCCCGCACCGTCCCGGCCGGGGAGGAGACCGGCCGCCTGCTCCCCGTGCTCGAAGCGCTACGGCGGGAGACGGACGCGCCGCTGTCGGCGGACACCCGCAAGGGCGCGGTGGCGCGCCAGGCCCTCGCCGCCGGCGCCGATCTGATCAACGACGTCGGCGCCCTCGCCGATCCGGAGCTGGGCGAGGCGGTGGCCGCGGCGGGCTGCCCCCTGGTGCTGATGCACAGCCGCGGCGACCTCGCCACCATGCAGACCGGCATCCGCTTCGCCGACGTGGTGGGCGAGGTGCGCGCCGAGCTGGCCCAGGCCATGGACCGCGCCGCCGCCGTCGGCATCCCGGAGGAGCAGCTCATCCTCGATCCGGGGATCGGCTTCGGCAAGACCGCCGCGCAGAACCTGGAGCTGATCGGCCGCCTCGGCGAGCTGGCGGCGCTGGGCCGCCCCCTGCTCCTGGGGGCCAGCCGCAAGAGCTTCATCGCCAAGGCCATGGAGAGAGTTGGCGCGCAGGCG
This sequence comes from Thermoanaerobaculia bacterium, assembly GCA_035628695.1. Classification (GTDB taxonomy): domain Bacteria; phylum Acidobacteriota; class Thermoanaerobaculia; order Multivoradales; family UBA5704; genus DASPJI01. Next base: position 558 of record DASPJI010000307.1, read on the forward strand.
CCGCCGCCTTCCGAAAGGTTGGGGGGCAGCCTCGCGTCGGTCGCCTGGGCCGCCGCGACCGCCGCCATCGTCCGGGTGCACGACGTGGCCGAGACGGCGCAGCTCCTCACCGTCTGGCGAGCCGTCCGGGACGCGGCCGGAGGGGCGGAGGCATGACCCTCGCGCGCTTCCTCGAGCTGCTGACGTTCCGGGACGCGGTCGACATCCTGGCCGTCGCCTTCATCATCTACAACCTGCTGCTGCTGATCCGCGGCACGCGGGCGGTGCAGATGCTCCTCGGCCTGGTCTTCGTCGGCGTCGTCTACTACCTGGCGCAGTTCTTCGAGCTGCCGACGCTGCAGACGATCCTCGAGAACCTGCTGATCGTGCTGCCGTTCGCCATCATCGTCCTGTTCCAGCAGGAGATCCGGCGGGCGCTGGCCAACTTCGGCCGTAACCCGCTCTGGGGCCTCACCAAGCAGCAGAAATCGGTCTCGGCCTTCGGCGACATCGTGCTGGCGGCCACCACCCTGTCGTCGCGGCGCACCGGCGCGCTGATCGTCATCGAGCGCCTGCAGGGGCTGCGCAACTACGTGGAGAACGGCATCGCCCTCGACGCGGTGCTCTCCTACGACCTGCTGATCAACGTCTTCACCCCGGACACGCCGCTGCACGACGGCGCGGTCATCGTGCAGGAGGACCGGATGGCGGCCGCGGCCTGCTTCCTGCCGCTGACCCCCAACCCCGAGCTGTCCAAGGAGTTCGGCACCCGCCACCGCGCCGCACTGGGTATCACCGAGGAGACCGACGCGGTGGCGGTGATCGTCTCGGAGGAGACGGGGATCATCTCCCTGGCGTTCGACGGCGACATCGTCCGCGACCTCGACGGCAAGAGTCTGCGCAACATGCTATACAAGTACCTGATCACCGACCTTTACCCCCAGGGGGTGGCGTGAACGAGCGGGCGCGTACCTGGGGGCTCCGCCTCCTCGCCCTCGGGCTCGCCATCGGCATCTGGTTCAACGCCTCGGTGGAGGACCGGCTGGAACTGTCGGAGCGGCTGGTCGAGGCGAGCGTCAGCTACAACCGGCCGCGCGGCTTCGTGATCATGAACCAGATCCAGAGCGTCAACGTGCGCCTGGAGGGGAACCGCCGGGCCATCCGCCAGATCGTCCCGTATGAGGTGAACCTGCAGGTCGACCTGCTGAACCAGCGCGAGCCGGGGACCTTCACCGTCAACCTGACCGCCGACATGATCCTGCTGCCGGAGGGCATCGAGGTGATCGCCATCGAGCCCAATATCATCCGGGTCGAGCTGGAGCGCGAGGTCACGCGGCGCATCCCGGTGATCCCGCAACTCGCCGGCAGTCCGGCCGGGGACGCCAAGCTCCAGGAGCCGGAGGTGTTCCCGAACCAGGTCCTGGTAGCCGGACCGGAGTCCCTGGTCAGCGGCATCGAGTCGCTCCGCACCCGTCCGATCCGGCTGGACGGCCACGCCACCACCTTCGAGGTCAACGTGCCGGTGGACCCGCCCAACCCCCTGGTCCAGGTGGTGCAGCCGACGCAGGTCACGGTACGGGTGCCGCTGATACCACCCCAGCCCCCCCAACCCACCGACGCGGACGCGGCACAAGACGCGGCCGATCCGGAACAAGAGGACAATTCTTGAGCAAGAAGCTCTTTGGAACCGACGGCATCCGCGGCCACTTCGGTGAGCCCCCCCTCGACCACGACACCGTGACCGCGCTGGCGCTGCATCTGGCCGCGACCCTCCGGGAGCTCGGCAATCCCCTGGTGGTCCTCG
>DASPJI010000308.1:0-4344 GCA_035628695.1 Thermoanaerobaculia bacterium
CCACGCCGGCCGCGCACCGCCGGACGCGGCCGGTCCGTAGGTAGGTCGAGAGCGTCAGGCACCCCCGCCAGCCGCTGGCGCCAGTGGGCCACCTCCCGCTCCAGGAGGTCGTCGCGCAGCCAGCTCCGCTGCCACACGGCGTAGTCGCCGTACTGCACCGGCAGGGGCGGCAGGGACGGGGCCTCGCCTTGCCGTAGCGCGCTGTACAGGGCCGCCGTCTCCCGCACCAGGACTCCCATGGACCAGCCGTCGGAGACGATGTGATGGAGGGTGAGCAGCAGGCGGTGCCGCTCCACGGCGAGCCGGAGCAGGCCAGCGCGCAGCAGGGGGCCGCGGGTGAGATCGAATGGACGCGCCGCCTCGTCCCCGGTGAGGCGCCGCGCCTCGGTCTCTCCTGCGGCCGGCGGCAGAGCCTGGAGGTCTACCAGCGGCATCGCCATCGAGGCCGCCTCCCGGACGGTCTGGAACGGCCGGCCGGCCGCCTCCCCGAAGACGGTACGCAGCGCCTCGTGGCGGCGCACCAGGCCGACGAGGCTCGCGGCGAGGGCCGCCGCGTCGAGATCCCCCGCGAGCTCCACCGCCACGGGGATGTTGTAGGCGGCGGCCCCGGGCTCGAGCTGATCGAGGAACCAGAGCCGCTCCTGGGTGAAAGACAAGGGGAGAAGCTCGGCCTCCCTGGGCACCGGGACCAGGGGCGGGGTGGCCGCGCCGCTCTCGCGCCGCCGCGCCTCCTCCACCCGCTGGGCCCAAGCCTCAACCGTGGGGCCTTCGAACAGCTCGCGTAGCGTGAGCTCCACCCCCAGGGCCTCACGGACCCTCGACACCACCTGCGCCGCCAGCAGCGAGTGGCCGCCGAGGGAGAAGAAGTCATCGCGGACCCCGACCCGCGGCGCACCCAGCACCTCGGCCCATACCTCCGCCACGATCTCCTCCACAGGCGTGCGCGGCGCGACGTAGACCTCCGCCACCTCCTCCAGACCGGCAGCCGGCAGGGCGCGATGGTCCACCTTGCCGTTCGGAGTCAAAGGGAGGCGGTCCAGCAGGACCACGGCCCGCGGCACCATGACGTCGGGCAGGGCGTGGCCGGCGAAAGCGCGCAGCTCGGCGGCGGTCAGCCCACTACCAGGCGCGGCGACGACGTAGGCCACGAGGCCACCGCCCCCTTCGGCGGCCGCCACCACCGTGTCCCGTACCGCGGGGTGCCGCGCCAGCGCCGCCTCCACCTCGCCGAGCTCGATCCGGAAGCCGCGCACCTTCACCTGCCGGTCGACACGGCCGAGGAACTCGATGGCACCGCCGGGCAGGTAGCGCCCGAGGTCACCGGTGCGATAGAGCCGCGCTCCCGGCTCGGCGGCGAACGGATGAGGTACGAACCTCTCCGCCGTCAGGTCCGGGCGGCCCACGTAGCCCCGCGCCAATCCGGCGCCGCCCACCAGAATCTCGCCCGCCGACCCCACCGGCACCGGTCCGCCCCAGGCGTCCAGCAGGTAGGCCGCGGCATTGGAGACAGGACGGCCGATGGGGGGCGGCGATACCAGCTCGGCCTGCCGCGCCACCGGTCCCCAGGTAGAGACCACCGCGGCCTCGGTGGGTCCGTAGTGGTTGAGCAGCCGGAAGCCAGACTCCTGTCCCCCGCGCCGCAGCCGGTCGCCGCCGGTGAGCAGCAGGCGCAGGGCCGAGGTCTCCGGCCAGGGCTCGGCCAGGGCGGATTCGGCGAGTGGCGTGGGGAGGAAAGCCGCGGTCACTCCGGTGTCGGCCAGCCAATGGACGAGCCGCGCGGGAGAGAGCCGCGCCTCCTCGTCGGGTATGTGCAGGCTCGCCCCGGCGCACAGCGGCGGCCAGATCTCCCAGACCGAGGCGTCGAACGCCGGCGAGGCGATCTGGGTGTAGCGGTCGGCGGGCGTGACACGGTAGGTGTCCAGGTGCCACGCGACCAGGTTCGACAGGGCGGGATGCGCGACGGCCACGCCCTTGGGCCGGCCGGTGGAGCCGGAGGTGTAGATCACATAGGCCAGGTGACCGGAGGAGGAACGAGGCAGCTCTCGGCCCCGCGCCGGCTCCTCGTCCATTGCCTCCACCTCTTCGATGCACAGAACCTCGGCGACGCCGGTGGGCAGGGAGGACCGCAACCCTTCGCGGCTGATCAGCACCGGGGTCCCCGCGTCCGCCACCATGTAGGACAGCCGCTCGGCGGGATAGCCTGGATCGAGGGGCACGTACGCGCCCCCCGCCTGGAGGATGCCGAGCACCGCCACCACCAGCTCCGGCGAGCGCTCCAGGCAGACCCCCACCAATACCTCCGGGCCGACGCCCAGGCGGCGCAGACGGCGGGCGAGGCGGTTCGCCCGCGCGTTCAGCTCGCCATACGTCAGGGCCTTGCCGCCTCCGGCTACGGCCAACGCGCCGGGGTCACGCGCCGCCTGGAGAGCGAGTTGATCGTGGACACTGAGACCGGACACCGTCAGACCGGTGGAGTTCCACTCGATGAGGAGCTGATGGCGTTGCGCCGCGGTGAGCACGGGGAGGGCGGCGATCTGGCTCTCAGGCTCCGCCGCCAGCGTCTCGAGCAGAGCCGCGAAGGAACCGGCCAAGCGGTCGATGGTGGTGGCATCGAAGAGGTCCGCGGCGTACTCGATGACGCCGGCGAGCGCTCCGGCGACCGGACGGAGGGCGACGGTGAGGTCGAAGCGCGCGGCCCGGCTCTCCGCCTCGAGGACGCGCAGCCGCAGCTCCGGCAGCTCGAGAGGGGGTAGCGGATCGTTCTGGTAGGCCAGCATCACCTGGAAAACCGGCGTGTGACTGAGGTCGCGCACCGGCTGCAGCAGCTCCACCAGCTTCTCGAAGGGCAGCCACTGGTGGGACTGCGCCGCCAGCACCGTCTCCCGCGCACGCCGCACCAGCTCGCCGGCCGTCTGGTCTCCGGACACCGCCGCACGCAGCACCAACGTGTTGACGAAGAACCCGATCAGACCCTCGGTCTCCGAGCGGTCCCGGCCCGCGACAGGCGAGCCCACCACCAGGTCCTCCACCCCACTGACCCGATGCAGCAGCGCGTAGAAGCCGGCCAGGAGCACCATGAACGGCGTTGCCCCCTGGCGCCGCGCCAGACGCATCACTCCGTCCACCAGCGCCGGCGCCAGCTCCAGGTGGCGCAGGCCGCCCCGGCCGCTGCGTACCGCCGGCCGCGGCCGGTCGGTGGGCAACTCCAGCATCGGCGGGGCGCCGGCCAGCCGCTGGCGCCAGAAGCCCGCCTCGCGCTCCAGCGTCTCCCCTTCCAGCCAGCTCCGCTGCCAAGCTGCGTAGTCCGCGTACTGCACCGGCAGCTCCGGCAGTCTCACCTGCATTCCTCTGCCGTAGAGGGCCCCCAGCTCGCGCACCAGCACACCGGTGGACCAGCCGTCGGAGACGATGTGGTGCAGGGTCAGCAGCAGGCGACGGCGCTGCCGTTCCAGGCGCAGCAGCCACGCCCGCAGCAGCGGGCCCCGCTCCAGGTCGAACGGACGCGACGCCTCCTGCGCTCCCAGGCGCCGGGCCTCGGCTTCCGGATCTCGCAGGGCCGACAGGTCCACCTCGGGCAGCGGCACCGCCGGCGGCTCCACGATGCACTGGGAGGGACGGCCCGCGATGGCCGTGAAGACCGTGCGCAGGGGCTCGTGCCGAGCAACCAGCGCCTCCAGGCCCTGACGCAGTGCCGCCACGTCCAGATGCCCTTCGAGATCCACCGCCGCCGGGATGTTGTAGGTGGCCGATCCCGGCTCGAGCTGCTCCAGCAGCCAGAGCCGCTCCTGCGCATAGGACAGCGGCAGCAGGCCCTCCCGGCTCTCCAATGGACGCAGCGGCGGCGCCGCCGGCTCGTCGCTATGCCGTAGCGCCTCGACCACCACCGCCAGTTCCTCCACCGTCGGGCTCTCGAACAGCTGCCGTAACGGCAGCTCGACTCCCAGGGCATCGCGCAGCCGCGAAGCCAGCCGCGCCGCCAGCAACGAGTGGCCGCCCAGCTCGAAGAAGTCGTCGCGGGCGCCGACCCGCGCCGCGCCCAGCACCTCGGCGAAGATCCCCGCCAGGATCTCCTCCACCATCGTGCGCGGAGCCACGAAGATATCCGACGCCTCTCCCCCGGCCTCCGGCTCGGGCAGCGCCTTGCGGTCCACCTTGCCGTTGGACGTCCGCGGCAAGGCCTCCAGCACCACCACCGCCGACGGCACCATGTAGTCGGGGAGGATCTCTTGCAACGCGGCCCGGACCTCGCCGGCCGAGGCCGCGCTATCCGGGTACAGGCCCACGTAGCCCACCAGGCGCCGGTCGCCTCCGGCTCCGGTCCGCACCACCACAGCCGCCTCCCGC
>DASPJI010000309.1:0-5965 GCA_035628695.1 Thermoanaerobaculia bacterium
GTCCGCCACGGCGAAAGGAGTCCCCAGGCGCTCGCAGGCCTGGCGCACCACCTCGATCTCCTCGGGAGAGTCGGTATGGAAGCGGTTGAGGCCCACGATCGGGGTCTCGCCGAAGATGCGGACGCTCTCCACGTGCTTCTCCAGGTTGCCGAGCCCCCGCTCGACGGCGGCCGGGTCCGGTGTCGCGAGGCCGTCCTTGGCCACGCCGCCGTGGCGCTTCAAGGCGCGGATCGTGGCCACCACCATCACGGCGGCGGTGTCGAGCCCGGCCGACTGGCACTTGATGTCGAAGAACTTCTCCGCCCCCAGGTCGAAGGCGAAGCCGGCCTCGGTCACCACCCAGTCGGCATAGGCCAGGGCGGTCTTGGTGGCGATCACCGAGTTGCAGCCATGAGCGATGTTGCCGAACGGACCGCCGTGGACCACCGCCGGCACTCCCTCGCCGGTCTGCACCAGATTCGGCATCAGGGCGTCCTTGAGCAGCACCATCATGGCGCCGACCGCGTGGATGTCTGCCGCGGTCACCGGCCTGCCGTCCCCGGTGAGAGCGACGAGCAGGCGGCCGAGGCGCTGCCGCAGGTCGCTGTCGTCCTCCGCCAGGCAGAGGGCGGCCATCACCTCGGAGGCCGCGGTGATGTCGAAGCCGGCCTCCCGTGGCACCCCTTCCATCGGGCCCCCCAGGCCGGTCACGATGCGGCGGAGCGCCCGGTCGTTGAGGTCCAGGACCCGGCGCCACTGCACCCGGCGCGCGTCGATCCCCAGGGCGTTCCCCTGGTGGATGTGGTTGTCCAGCATGGCCGCCAGGAGGTTGTGGGCGCTGGTGATGGCGTGGAAGTCGCCGGTGAAATGGAGATTGATGTCCTCCGACGGTACCAGCACCGACCGTCCGCCGCCGGTGGCTCCCCCCTTCATGCCGAAGGTGGGGCCGAGCGAGGGCTCGCGCAGGGCGAGGCAGGCGCGCTGCCCCAGCTTCGCCAGCCCCTGGGCGAGGCCGATCGACATGGTGGTCTTGCCTTCACCGGCCCCCGTGGGGGTGAGGGCGGAGACCAGCACCAGCTTGCCGGGAGGACGCCCGGATTCCCGGGCGGCGGGACGGATCTTGGCCTTGTCTTCGCCGTACGGAATGACGTGGCGCGGATCGAGGCCGAGGTCGCGGGCAACTTCGAGGATCGGGCGAGGCGATGGCGTCGAGCTCATGAATCTCCTCAAGAAAGTTGGCAACGAAGGGGGGGACGGTCCCGGGGGAAGATATCGCGAGAAGGTGGGCTGCCGCTAGAAACGCCAGGGCCGCTCTTGCGAGCGGCCCTGGCGGGGAAAGGCAGGAAGGGAGAGAAGAGGGGTCAGCTCTGCGGCTTCTTGAAGAGGGCGTCGTCAATGGCCGGGTTGACCTGCACCTCGGTCAGCTTCATCTCGGCCATCGGCGAGCCGTTCTGGATGACGGTCATGCCGTGGGCGATCTGAAGCCCGCCGACCTCCCGGTAATCCGAGTAGACCGTCTCGGTGGTCTGGCCACCGGCCTCGAACGAGGACTTGAGCAGCAGATGGCTCTGCGGGTCGACGAAGAAGCGGGTGGTGTGACCCGCGTCGTCGGAGACCTCGACGACCTGCGCCTTCTTGCCCTGGACCTCGGCGTCGGCGAGCGGCCGCACCGTGTAGCCCGGCCGGTCGAAGCGCCGCAGGACGTTGAGGCCGAAGTACTGTTCCTGGCCCATCTGGGGCTGCTCCTGCACCTGGTTCATGACGCTGACCCAGCCGGTCTGGCCGTCGAAGCCCTGGATCATCTGGCCGAAGGGCAGCGTCATCTCGGTACGGGACTTGGCCGGGAAGACCTCATAGATGGTGACCGACTGAATGGGCATCGCCTGCGGCATCCCGGGCGGGGTGACGCTGCCAGACCCCTTGGAGACCTGCGAGCGCTGCTCGGCAAAGGCTTGGCCGCCCAGCGCCTGCCGCGCCAGGCGGAGGAGCTCCAGGCCCCGGGTACGATCGGCGTCCGAGACCGGGGCCGTGGCGGCGGTGTCCCGGGCGCGCCGCAGGTCGGCGCGCAGCAGGTCGAGCTCCGCCACGGGGATCGTCTCGAACTTGCCGAACCGCTTCTCCAGGTCCGAGGCGAAGGCCGAGGCGTTGCCCACCAGCACGATGGTGGAGTGGGAGGGATTCATGGCGTTGGCGGCGAAGCGCTGGAGCTCGGCCGCGGTCACCGCTTCGATCCGGTCGTTGTAGCTCTCGATGAAGTCTTTCCCGAGGCCGAAGAACATCGCCTCGACCACCTTGCCGGCGATCCCCTCCGGGGTCTCGATCTCCAACGGGAAGGCACCGGTGATGAACCCCTTCCTGCCGGTGAGCTCCGTCTCGGGCACCGGTTGCTGGCCCATGCCACGAAGCACCGTCTGCACCTGCTCCAGGGCGTCGACCGTCGACTCGGTTTTGGTCGAGGTGCCGGCGAGGAAGATACCGGTCTGGCGCCGGGGATCGAAGTCGCTGTAGGCACCGTAGGAGAGGGCGCGCTTGGTGCGGACCTCTTCATAGAGCCGGGCGTTGGAGCCGCCGCCCACCACCGCGCTGTAGACCTCGGCGAGGTAGAGCTGCGGATCGTTGTAGGGGATACCGGTCTGCCCGACCAGGATCTGGGTCTGGACCGCGTCCGGCTTGTCCACGACCAGGATCCTGGGCGACTGGGGCTTCGCCGCCTGGAAGGCGGGGGCCTTCGGCTCCTCGCCCTTGGTCCAACCGCCGAAGAAGCGCTCGGCGCGGGCGAAGGCGTCGGCCGGTCTGACGTTGCCGACGATGGCGAGGATCGCCCCGTTGGGCACATAGTGGGCCCGGTGGAAGGCGACCATGTCCTCCCGGGTCAGGCCGCGCACCGTCTCGGGGGTGCCATCCGACGGCTGGCCGTACGGATGGTCGCCGAAGACGGCCCGGTTCAGGGCGGCGCCGGCGAGATACCCCGGGTCGTTCTGCTGGATCTGCAACCCGCTCAGCGCCTGCCGGCGCCAGCGCTCGATCTCCTCCTCGGGGAAGGTCGGCCGCAGGACGATGTCGGCGAGCAGCCCGAGGCCGAGGTCGAGCTGGTCCGAGGTGACCCGGACGGAGGCTTCACCGGCATCCGAGCCGGCCCCGGCGTTGAGCGTGCCGCCCACGAGGTCGATGGCGGCGGCGATCTCCTGGGCCGACCGCTTCCCCGCCCCCTGGGTGAGGAGGCTGGCGGTGGCGGAGGCCAGACCCGCCTTGGCATTGGTGGAGTAGAGACGGCCCGCCGGCAGGATGATCTGGGCGCTCACCGAGGGGGTCTCCCGGTGCTCGATGACCACGACCCGCAGGCCGTTGCCCAGAGTCCTCTGCTCGAAGGCCGGGAACTGGATCTCCTTCGAGGGCTGCGGCGCGGGCGGCGCCGCCTTCTGTGCCGACCCAACCAGCGCGCTAGCCAGCAGGAGCAGGGCGGCAAGAGAGCTGACCCGTCGTCTGTTCATGGCTTCACCTCGCTCTTGTCGCTCTGGGCACCCGGTGCCGGAGCGGCACCCTCGGCGGGGCGGGAGGACTCCGGGAGCATGTAGATCACGGTGCGGTTCTCGGGGCTGAAGTACTTCCGGGCCACCCGCTGCACGTCCTGGGCGGTGACCTTCTGGTAGAGGGGGAGCTGCTGGTTGACCATGTCGACGTCGCCCATGACCACCGCGGCGTAGCCGATGGCGTCGGCCTTCTGCTGCACCGTCTGGCGGCTGAACACCAGGCCGGAGACGATCTGGTTCTTGGCCTTGTCCAGCTCCTCGCGGCTCACCGGCTCGTTCTGGAGCCGCTGGGCGTGGTCGAGCAGCGCCTTCTCGCCCTCCTCGGCGGTATGGCCCGCCTGCAGGATGGCGTAGAAGAAGAAGACTCCCGGATCCTCGAGCACCAGCGCCTGGCCGCCCGCGGCTACGGCCGCCTGCTTCTCGTACACCAGGTCGCGAAAGATGCGGGAGCTCTGGCCCGAGGAGAGGATGTTGGTCGCCACCTCGAGGGCATAGGTATCGGGGTGCCCCGCCTCGGGGATCTTGTAGGTCATCATGACCAGGGGGAGGGGCGTGTTGTTGTCGTAGACCATCGCGCGCCGCTCGGCGGTCTGCGCCGGCTCCTTGGGGAGGTCGCGCGAGATCGGCTTGCCCTTGGGGATGGAGCCGAAGTACTTCTCGACCCACTGCAGGGCCTGCCTGGGTTCGAAGTCGCCGGAGATGACCATCGTGGCGTTGTTGGGCACGTAATAGGTGCTGTGGAACGCCCGCACGTCATCGAGCGTAGCGGCGTTCAGATCCTCCACCTTGCCGATCGCCGGCAGCCGGTAGGGATGGACCTTGTAGGTGTTCGCCAGCATGTGCTCGAGGAGCCGGCCGAAGGGGGGCGTCTCGTAACGGAGCTGCTTCTCCTCCTTGACCACGCCGCGCTCGGACTCGAGGTTCGCCTGGTTGATGTTGAGGGACCGCATGCGGTCGGCCTCCAGCCAGAGGAACCGCTCCAGGTAGTTGCTCGGGATGGTCTCCCAGTAGACCGTGGTGTCGAAGCTGGTGCCGGCGTTGTAGACGCCGCCGATGTTCTCGACGTAGACCTTGTGCTCCTCCGGCGCCACGTTCTCGGAGCCCTTGAACATGATGTGCTCGAACAGGTGGGCGAAGCCGCTCCGCCCTGGAGCCTCGTTCTTGGAGCCCACGTGGTAGAGGATCTGGAGGTTGACGACCGGGACCGAGTGGTCTTCGTGGAGCAGGACCTTGAGGCCGTTCGGCAGCTCGTGCCGGCTCACCTCCAGCTTGGGAGGCGTCACCTGGAGCGCGCGCGGAGCCCCCGCCCCTTGGGCCGTCCCCGGGGTGGTCGCCGGGGCGGAGCCCTGGGCCAGGCCCTGCGCCGGCGCGACCAGAGCCAGCGCCGCCAGCAGTGTGGTTCTTATCCTCATTCCATCTCCTTGGGTTGTGGTCGGAGCCGTCGCCGCGGCGAGGCGGAGACACGAAAGCCAGGGGGCGGCCCCGGCTCCCGTCCTTTATACGCTGTTCTGGCGAAGAAGTTTAGAGTCCTGGTACGGGAACCCTCGGCAGCATCTCCGGCCGCGTCGCCGCATGATAAAGGAAGGTGGCGAGCACCACCGAAGCCTGCATCAGGTCCCGCTTCTCGAGATGGTCCACGGTGTCCATGTTCGAGTGGTGGGTGCGGGCGCTGTAGTCCAGCTCGTCCTGGATGAACTGGAACCCGGGGACGCCGGCGCCGGCGAAGGGGACGTGATCTGTCTGCCCGGTCTTGCGGAGCGTCACGGTGTCGGCCCCGAGGTCGTGGAGCGGGGCGAGCCAGGCGGCGAAGATGGGTGCCGCAGCCGCGTTCTCCTCGGCGAAGATGCCGCGCAGCTTCCCCCCGCCGTTGTCCAGGTTGAAATAGGCCGAGAGCTTGGCGTGCTCGGGCTTCAGGGTCAGCGGGCCCTTCCACAGCGACGGGGAGACCTTCTTCTGGGCCGGGTCGTCGGGGGTGGCCCGGGCGGCGACATGCTCCTGGACGTAGTGGCTGGAGCCCAGAAGCCCCTGCTCCTCGCCGGCCCACAGGGCGACGCGGATGGTCCGCCGGGGCTTGACCCCCAGAGCCTTGAGGATGCGCACCGCCTCCATGGCCACGGCGACCCCCGCGGCGTTGTCGGTGGCGCCGGTGGCGCCGTGCCAGGAGTCGAGATGGGCCCCGGCCATGACGATCTCGCCCTTCTTGTCCGTCCCCGGGAGCTCGGCCAGGGTGTTGTGGGCCATGGGATCGCCGTCGAGGAAGCGGGCCTGGAGGTCGACCTCCAGCTCCACCCCCTCGCCGCGCTCGGCGAGCCGGACCACGTGGTTGTACGGCTCGGCAGCCATCATCAGGGTGGGAACCCCGGGGCTGTCGTCGGCGTGCCAGGTGGAGCTCCGGCCCACCCGGACGACCCCCCAGTTCCGGTTGCTCACCTCGATCGAGGCCACCACCCCCTCGG
>DASPJI010000310.1:0-5712 GCA_035628695.1 Thermoanaerobaculia bacterium
CGGTGGCCCAGGCCTTCCACTGGTTCGACTTCGACCGCTTCTTCGCCGAGGCCCATCGGGTGCTCGCCCCCGGCGGCGCCCTCGCGCTCTGGACCTACAACCTGGCCCGCGTCTCGCCCGAGGTGGACGCGGTGGTCGACCGCCTGGCCCGGCAGATCGCCGGCCCCTACTGGCCGCCCGAGCGCCGCTGGGTCGACGAGGAGTACCGGACCATCCCCTTCCCCTTTCCCGAGGTGGAGATCCCACCGTTCGAGCACGTGGAGCACTGGGACCTCGAGCGCCTCCTCCTCTACATCGGCACCTGGTCGGCCTGCCAGCGCTACCTCGCCGCCACCGGCCAGGACCCGATCGCCCTCATCCGCGGCGACATCGAGGCGGCCTGGGGACCGGTGGACCGGCCGCGCAGGATCCAATGGCCGATCTTCCTGCGCGCCAGCCAGCCGATCGAACCCTGAAACAAAATCGCGATTTCCGCTTATACTCTTCCGCGCATAAATGATCACGGCACTCGTCAGCCGGAAGGGCGGCGTGGGGAAGACCACCACGGCCGTCAACCTGGCGGCCGCTCTGGCGGCGCAGGGGCGGCGTGTGCTCCTGGTGGACCTGGACAGCCAGGCGTCGGCCTCGCTGTCGCTGGGGGTGCGGCGGGAGGACCTGCCTCCGTCGTCGGCCGACCTGCTGCTGAGCGGGACGCCGGCGCGCGAGGTGATCCGCCGGACCTCGGTCGAGGGGCTGGACCTGATCACCGCCTCGTCGGACCTCTCCCGCGCCGACCTCGACCTGGCGCCGTTCCGCAGCCGCGAGATCCGGCTGCGCTCCTCCCTCTCCGCGGTGGCCGGCGACTACGGCTTCGTGCTGCTGGACTGCCCGCCGTCGATGTCGCTGGTGCAGATCAACGCCCTGGTGGCGGCGCAGACGTTCATCGTCCCGGTGATCCCGCAGTTCCTGGCGGCGGCCGGGGTGCGCAACCTGATCGAGTCGGCGGAGCGGCTGAGCTGGAACGGCAGCCGCCCGGCCCGGCCGCTCGGCGTCCTCCTGACGCTGGTGGACTACCGGAGCAAGGCGACCCGCCAGACCGTCGACCGGCTGCGCGCCGAGTACGGCAGCCTGGTCTTCGCCATGGAGATCCGGGTCAACACCCGCCTCGCCGAAGCCCCCGCGGCCGGGCAGACCATCTTCCAGTACGACGCCGGGGCGACCGGCGCCGAAGCCTACCGGCTGCTGGCCGACGAGTACGTGCTGCGCGCGGGGGCGGCGGAGAGGAAAGGCTAGCGCGCCGGCTTCAGAGACGGTCTGACCCGAGTTGGAGACGGCTCGACCCTCCCGAAAGCGGCCTCGACCCCAGGGTCGGACGGCTCGACCCTCCCGAAAGCGGCCTCCTACGGCTCCGGCACGTAGTCCGGCGCGGGGCCAAAGGTCCCCGGCGTCTCGGCGGCGGCGTAGATGACCGCGGCCCAGGCGGCGACGTTCTGGTCCAGCTCCTTGGGGTCGATCTTGTCCAGCGTGTCGTTGGCGGTGTGGTGCCAGTCGAAGTAGTGGGTGGCGTCCTGGCCGAAGGCGAGGACGGGGACGTGGGCGGGCTGGAGGGGGATCAGGTCGGCGCCGCCGCTGCTCTCGTTGTTGTCCCCCTGTTCCACTCCCAGCGGACGGAGGAGCTCGGCGAGCTGGCCGACGAAGGGCAGCGCCGCGGGGGCCACCCGCGACCGCAGGCGCCAGACGCGGCCGGCGCCGAAGTCGGACTCGGCCGCCAGCACGTGCTTCGCCAGCTCGCCGGCGTGCGCCTCGGCATAGGCGCGGGCCCCCGAGAGGCCGAACTCCTCGTTGGCGAAGAAGACGACGCGGATCGTCCGCCGGGGGCGGAGCGGGGCGATGCGCCGCGCCGCCTCGGCGACGATGCCGCAGCCGGCGGCGTCGTCCAGGGCCCCCGTCCCCAGGTCCCAGGAGTCGAGGTGGCAGGCGATCAGCACGATCTCCTCCGGCCGCTCACGCCCCCGGACCTCGCCGATGACGTTGGCCGACTCGGCCTCCCCTAGCAGGCGGCTGCCGAGCTTCAGCCGGAAGGTCACCGGCTTGCCCGAGGCGACCTGCGCCGCCAGGAGGTCGGCGTCCGGGTTCGACAGCGCCGCCGCCGGGATCCGCGGCACCCCCTCCTCGTAGCGGGTGCCGCCGGTGTGGGGCACCCGGTCGCGATCCGTGCCGATGGAGCGGATCAGGACGGCCACCGCCCCCAGCCGCGCGGCGTGCGACGGCCCGGCGCTGCGTGCGGGGACGGCGTCGCCGTAGCCCTTCTCGTCGCGGGTCCGCTCCATGCGGACGTTCAGGAAGACGATCTTCCCCCGCACCCGGGCCGGGTCCAGGGCGTCCAGCGCCTCGACGCTCGCCGCCTCGATCACCTCGGCCTCGATCCCCTCGTCCGTGGTGCCGACGCTGCCGCCCAGGGCCGCCAGCACCACCGGCTGCGGATAGGGGGCGAGGATCCGCCCCGACTCCTGGCCGCGCACCCAGTGCGGCACGGTCACCTTCTCCGCCCGCACGTTGGCGAACCCCAGCTCCTTCATCTTGCGGAGCGCCCACTCGACCGCCGCCGCGTCCGCCTTGGACCCGGCCGGCCGCGGCCCGACCTCCACCACGAGCGAGCGGGCGATCTCGTAGGCCCGGGTGCCGCGCAGGGCCTCGTCCCGCAACGTGGCCGCCCGGGCCCGGATCTCCGCTGTCAGACTCGGAGGCGGACTCGGAGCGGGGCCGGCATTCTCAGCCGGCGGAGGCGAGGACGGCGCGCTCTGCAGCGCCATGGCGGAGATACCGGCGATCCCGGCGATGCCGGCGACAGTGGCGACGGCGAGGCTGACCAGAGACCGCTTCATGGCGGATGGGCTGACAGGCATGGGCTCTCCCGAACGTGAAGAATGCGCCGATGCTAACACGCGGAGGGGATGGGGGTGGCGGGGCGGCCGGTCTCGGCCCGCCCCGCCGGGAGAAAGACGTCAGGCGGCGGCAGAAGCCGGCATCTGGTGGACCTGCTGGAGGACCTGCTTCCACTCATGGAGAGCCTGCTCCACGGCGTGGTAGGTCTGCCGCACCCGCTCCTCGAGGGACAGATGAGGCTCGCCGGTGCCCTCCGCGCCGATGGCGGCACTGGCGGCAGCCGGCTGCTTGTGACGGCGCTGGAGCGCCACCAGCTCGTGCAGGGCGGCCTGGACCCGGGCGTAGGCGTCGTGGACGCGCTGCTCGTAGCGCTCCCGCAAATCCGAGCCCGCCTGGATCATGGTCTCCTGCGCCTGCTCGAACTGCACCTCCACCTTGGCCTTGAGGACGGCGGCCTCGGAGGCGCGGCGCAGGTCGCGGGCGAGACCCACCTTTTCGAGCAGGAAGATGATCCACTTGGCCGGATCGAAGTGCCAGGTCTTGATGCCGTTCCGGTAGTCGAACGGGAAGCTGTGGTGATAGTTGTGGTAGCCCTCGCCGAAGGCGAGGATCGCCATCAGGCCGCTGTCCCGGGCGCTGTGCTCGCGGCTGTAGGGCTGCCGCCCCAGCATGTGGCAGGCGCTGTTGATGAAGAAGGTCGTGTGGTGGCTGGCCACGATCCGGGCCACGCCGCCGATGAGCAGGCAGCCGAGGACGCGGCCGGTCGCCAGGCCCACGATCAGCGGGATGCCGAGGGCGACGCCGATGCCGATGAGCTTGTACCAGCGGTGCTGCCAGACCACCAGCGGATCCTCATGGAGGTCGCGCACGGCGGCGGAGTTGTCCCGCGGGACGTCGTAGAAGATCCAGCCGATGTGGGCCCACCAGAAGCCGCGCTGGATGTTGTACGGGTCGCGGTCGTGGTCGACGTGGGAGTGGTGGATGCGGTGGTCCGCCGCCCAGTTGAGGACCGAGTTCTCCAGCGCCGCGGCGCCGAACACCAGGAAGAACAGCCGTACCGGCCAGGATGCCTGGAAGGTCTTGTGAGAGAACAGCCGGTGATATCCCGCCGTGACCGACAGCCCGACGCAGGTCCAGAGGACCAGGAAGGTGACGGTCTCGGGCCAGCCCAGGCCATGCTTCACGATGTACCAGGGCGTGCCCACCAGGGCGACGGCGAGGGTGCCCAGGAGGAAGATGGTGTTGATCCAGTTCAGGCGCAGTTTTTCTTCGGCCACTCTTCTCGCTCCACGTTCAGGCTGGGGTGCTGGCACCCGGGTAGACGGTGAACGGCCCCTCCCGAAACGGAGCGGGCGCTCCGGCGGAGGATACCATCAGGACGGCGTCCATAGAGTTCAACGTTGAACGGCGGTGAAACCTTCCCCGGCGGCCCGGACAGGCCAGGCAGACGGCGAGCGCCGCGCGGGATCTCGGGAAGCGCATTCGGTCCGTTTCAGAAAAGGCGGATGCATTGTACCCCGGCCCCGCCGGAACGCAAGGCCCCCGGAGCCCTCCGCTGCCGGCCGCGCCGGCTCGCTGACTCAGACGGCGACGCCCAGCGACTGCTGGACGAAGCCCTCGATGGCCGCGGCCGGCCGGGCGCCGCTGGTGCGCGCCACCTCGCGGCCGCCCTGGAAGACGGCCATGGTGGGGATGGAGCTGACACGGTGCGTGGCGCCCACCGACGGGTCGACGTCGGTGTTGACCTTGACCACCAGGAAGCGCCCGGCGTTCTTCGCCGCCACCTTCTGGAGCTCCGGCGCCACCGCCCGGCAGGGGCCGCACCAGGGGGCCCAGAAGTCCACCAGCACCGGCAGCGAGGATTCGCGCAGCAGCGCCGAGAGCTCGCCCCCCTGATCGACCGCCAGCGGCTCGGCCGGCGGCGGCAGCACGGCCTGGCAGGAGCCGCAGCGCGCCTCGGCGCCGAGACGCGCGTAGAGCACCCGGTTCTTCTTGCCGCAGGACGGGCAGGTCCGGATCATCCCATTCGACATCGCGAGGTTCCCTCCTTCCAACTCCACCCGGAGCAACATCGATGCCGCGGCCGGCGATTCCGCGCCCCCGCCGTGATACCTTGCCCGGCCGGAGGGAAGGAGGCGCGCCATGGAGGGGTACCGGGTGAAGCCGGGGACGAAGGTGGAGCTGAACGGGATCGACGCGGGCTCGACCGACGAGGCCAAGGGAGGGAAGTCGAAGAGCGCGGAGGCCTTCGCGGAGCTGAACCAGAAGCTCGAAACGCTCCAGGAGATGCTCTGGGCCCAGGGGCGCCACCGCGTGCTGGTGGTCCTCCAGGGGATGGACACCAGCGGCAAGGACGGCGTCATCCGCCACGTCTTCGACCGGGTCAACCCGACGGGCGTCAAGGTCACCTCGTTCAAGGCCCCCACCGACCTGGAGCTGGCGCACGACTTCCTCTGGCGCATCCACTCCCAGGTGCCGGCGGACGGGGAGCTGGTGATCTTCAACCGCAGCCACTACGAGGACGTCCTGGTGGCGCGGGTCCGGAACCTGGTCCCCCCGGACGTCTGGCGGCGGCGCTACGACCAGATCAACGACTTCGAGCGGCTGCTGGCCGAGACCGGCACCACCATCCTCAAGTTCTTCCTCCACATCGACAAGGACGAGCAGAAGGAGCGCCTCCAGGCCCGCCTCGACGATCCCACCAAGCACTGGAAGTTCCGGCGCGGCGACCTGGACGACCGCCGGTTGTGGGACGAGTACCAGCGGGCGTACGAGGAGGCCCTCTCCCGCACCAGCACCGACCACGCCCCGTGGTACATCGTTCCCGCCAACAGGAAGTGGTACCGC
>DASPJI010000311.1:0-11302 GCA_035628695.1 Thermoanaerobaculia bacterium
AGCCTGGCGCGGCCGCCGGCCTCGTCCCAAGGGGTCAGGGCCTCGCGGAACATCTCGAAGATCTCCTGCCGGTAGCGCTTCGCGTCCGGGCCGGGATCCGCCAGCTTCGCGAGCCGGTCCGGCGCCAGCAGATCCCCCGGCGAGCCCGGGCCGAACAGCATGTAGTCCCCCTGGTTCACCCACTGGCTGTTCACCATCCGCTCGAAAATCGGGAAGATGTGCCGCCAGAAATCCGGGCGGTCGGGCTTCGTCTCCCAACCCTGGCGCACGAAGAGGTCGTAGACCACGTCGAACATGGTCACTACCCCGTGGAGCCCCTGGCCGTAGTTCGGCGGCGTCACCGCGACCATGGCCGGCTCGGCCACCAGCGGCTCGCTCTGCCCGTGGAGTCTGACGGTGGCCCGCACCGGTCCGTCCGAGGTGTCGTCGTACCAGCCGTCGTTGTTGGCGAAGGTGACGGGTGCCTGGCCCGCCGTCGCCGGGCCCGACTTCCCATCGCCGCCGAGGACGAGAAGCCGCCCCGCCTCGTCAGTTCGCAGCTCGCCGAGCGGCACCTGGATCGGCCCTCCTTCGCCAAAGCGGATGAATCCCTGCTCGAACCGGTACTCCGCTCCCTTCGTGCCGCTCCCGCTGATCTGGATAGGACCGGGATCGACGACCAGGGCCTGGCGCAGGTCGCCGGCCACCGTGGCGTTGCGATAGGTGGTGGACAAGGCATACTGCGCCAAGTCCATGGCGTTGAAGAACTTGTACCAGGCCGCCTTGCGGTTTGCGAGGTGGACCTCCCAGGTGATCTCGGCCTCGGCGGCGGTGATCTCCCGGACGACGTTCCCCTCCGCGTCGTAGCCATAGACGCGGAAGCGGGCCGCCTCCTTGCGGATCTGCCCCTTGGCGTTCTTGTAGCCGCCGGGACCGGGGTCGGCAGCCCGGTCCGGCAGCTCCGGAGCTAGGTAGTACTCGTCGGCGGGCGCGTTTCCGACGCGCGCGACGCCGAGGGCGGGATGGATGGCGCAGCGGACGATGGTCCTCTCTTCAGGCATGCGAGCCCCTCCTCTGTTCACGGAAGCTTCACCTCTATTGTGTCGCGAGCCGGCCGTCTATCTCACGATGTGCGCCATAGAATAGCGGCATGCCCGAACCCCGCGAGCTACCGGTCCCCGACTTCTACGACTCCGCCCACGCCTCCGACTGGAGCTACCAGCCGGACCAGCAGGCCCTCTTCGCCGCGGCCCTGGAGCACCGGAGCCGGCACGGGGTCCGCCCCGCGGCCACGGACCGCCGGCGGATCCATCTCCTCCTGATCGACGTCCAGCGGGACTTCTGTTTCCCCCGGGGCTCGCTCTACGTCGGCGGCCGGAGCGGCACCGGGGCGATGGACGACAGCGACCGCATCGCCCGGTTCCTCTACCGCAATCTGGAGATGATCAGCGAGGTCACCTGCACCCTCGACACCCACTACCCCTTCCAGATCTTCTCCCCCTCCTTCTGGCTGGGAGAGGACGGCCAGCCGCCCACCGCGCACCAGGAGATCACCACGGACGACATCCGGAGTGGCCGGATGCGGCCCAATCCGGACATCGCCTCCTGGGTGGCGGACGGAGACTACGGCTGGCTGCGGCGGCAGGTGGAGTTCTACTGCCGGGAGCTCGAGAGGGCGGGCAAGTACAGGCTCTACCTCTGGCCGCCCCACTGCCTGGTAGGGAGCGACGGCTATGCTCTGGCCGGGGTCCTCCACGAGGCGCGGCTGTTCCACGCCTGGTCGAGGGGCGCGCGCAACGGAGTGGAGATCAAAGGGGGCAATCCGCTGACCGAGAACTACTCCGTCCTCTCTCCCGAGGTGCTGAAGCGCCACGACGGCGGCCCCCTGGACGAGCCGAACACCCGCTTCATCCAGACCCTGCTCGACGCCGACGCGGTGGTCATCGCCGGCCAGGCCGCCAGCCACTGCGTCAAGAGCACCATCGACGACCTGCTGGGGCACCTCCTCCCGTCAGATCCCGCCCTGGCCGCCAAGGTCTACATCCTGGAGGACTGCATGTCCTCCGTCGCCGTCCCGGACCCCGGCCGCCCGGGCGAGTTCGTCTTCGACTTCACCCCCCAGGCCGAGGACGCCCTGCGCCGCTTCGCGGCGGCAGGGATGCATGTGGTGCGGTCGACCGTTCCGATGGCGGAGTGGCCATGGATACCCATCTGAGGCGGTTGGGTTGCGGGACACCAGACGCTGTGGCCATGGGGTAGACGCCCCAGTCCGCCCAGCACGGAAGGACCGGGTGCACTGCCGACGGGGCGTCTCCCGGTTTCAGCACAGCCATCTTCCACCCGTCATCCTGCGGGGAGCCTCAGCGACCCAGAGGATCTGGGCGGGGGGAATTCGCCCTAGAAGCTCAGATTTACAGAACTGCGGCGGCCGAATCCGCCATTTCACTATGACCAGTCGCTCGCCGATAGAACGCGCGTCTCATCGACTTGGCGACGCCTGTTGTGGGCGAAGCCATGCCCGTTCCAGGCGCAGACGTGCCCGACGCAGGCGTCGCCAGGCACGCGGCAGGCATCGTCAGGCCTGCCGCAGGCATAGCCGGGCCGACCGCTGGCGAGACCGTGCCCGCCTTGGGCAAAGCCGGGCCTGCGGCAGGCCGCCCCATGCCCGACGCAGGCGACGTCACGCCCGTATCAGGCAAAGCCGTGCCCGCCTAGGGCGCCGAGAGGCCTGCACGTGCAAGTGCCAGCCTTGTGTCCCGGAACGCCGAGCCGACGGGGAGCCTCATCGAGCCGCCTCGCTGTCACGTACAGCCGCCTGGGAGGAGCATCCAGCCGGAGGGATACAACGCCGAGCCCGGCGGCGGACCCGGGCCGTTCGTTCCACAGGGCATGCGATGTACTCCCGCAGTACACGAGGCGTACAGGAGGGACGCCCCCGCGGACCGGGCAGACTGCCCAAGGCGAGAATCTCCAGAGACTTGGCTTTCAGATCATAGG
The DNA here is from genome assembly GCA_035628695.1 of Thermoanaerobaculia bacterium. GTDB lineage: Bacteria > Acidobacteriota > Thermoanaerobaculia > Multivoradales > UBA5704 > DASPJI01. The sequence continues at coordinate 2,977 of DASPJI010000311.1, forward strand.
TGGCACGGCTCTCGCTCTCTCGAATCTACGAATCCTCGGGAGAAGCTTTCATGAGGTCCTACTCTCGGGCTGATCAGCCCCGAACGTTCCGCCGGCTCCGCCGCGCGTTGACCATCGCGGCCGTGGCTGGTTCGATGCTGACGGCCTGCACCTCTACGCAGACACTCGGGCGCCCCGTCGCGGGGCGCTGTCAGCCTGATCCACGGCTTACCGGCACCTGGAGGAATTACCGCTTGAGTCAGCTCGGCCCGGCTTGGGTCTCGCTGACCTTCGCTTGTGACTGCACGTTCACGAGCAGTACCCGGCTGCCCTGGCAGCGTATCCATGAACAGGGCATCTACAGCCTCGAGGACGGCGTCATCCATTTCGAACGGCGAGGCGGAACCACCATCTGGCCGTTCGGTATCGACGGCGCCTCGCTCCGCCTGGAAGAAGCGCCGGGTGAATTCCACAGCTACCGGCGCCTTGCAGAGCAGCCTTGCCGCCCTTCTGCTGCGATCTCCATCCCAGACCCGCCCCTCCCTTCCAGGCTGGCGGCTGGTACTCCGCATCTCTCCTGACAGGACGCTGTCAGGAGGGCTATGGGAATCTCCTCTTGCCGGCAGAAGCCGGCCCCGGATCACCTGGCCGGGACCCGACCCATCGACAACTCATGAGAGGAGAGCCCATGAATCCTGAAATGCTCGTCGCGGAGCTTCGCAGCGCCAAGGAATTCTTCGACCGTTCGACCCGCTGCCTGACGGAGGAGGATTCTTCCTTCGCCCCGGCCGCCGGCACGTGGACGGTGGCCCAGCAGGTCGCCCATGCGGCCCAGACCGTGGACTGGTTCCTCGAAGGCGCGTTCCGTCCCGAGGGCTTCGACACGAACTGGGACGAGCACCAGAAGCAGGTGGCCCGGGTGCAGTCGCTCGGCGAGGCTCGCGCCTGGTTGGAGGCGGCCTTCGCCCGGGCCATCGAGGTGCTCGGCGCCCGCACGCCGGAGGAGCTGGCGCAGCCCCTGCCGGCCGACGGGATCATGGGCGGCGCGCCCCGCTTCGCGATCGTCTCCGCGATCAGCGACCACACCGCCCACCACCGCGGCGCGCTGACCGTCTACTCCCGTCTGCTCGGCCGCGTACCGGCGATGCCGTACATGGACGCGCCTGCCGAAGTGACCGCCTAACACTCCTTGACTGCCACGAGGAAATCCTGGAGCGTGCGCCCCGGCTCGGGGGGCACGCGCTCCAGGACCTCGAGGTCCCGCATCCGGTCCAGCCGGAACGTCCGGAAGTCCTCGCGCAGCTCGCACCACCCCGCGAGCAGCCAGATCGGCCCATAGAACGAGAGCGCCAGCGAGCGGACCATGCGCGTGGTGGCGAGGCCGGCGCCATCCGTATACCCGAAGCGGAGCCGCCGCTGCTCGCGGACTGCCTGCCGCAGCACGGCCAGATCGACCGCGAGCTCGACCCGGAGGTGCTCCCCGGGCGCGAAGAGCGGCGTTCCCTTGACCAGATGGCTCCGATCGCCCGGCAGGACCGCCTCGATCTTGGCGAGCGCCTCCGCCGCCGCGCGGCCCAGCTCCGGATCCGTCCAGCTCTGGACGATGCGCGCCCCGAGCACCAGCGCCTCCACCTCGTCGCGCGAGAACATCAAGGGAGGCAGCTCGAACCCCCGCAGGCGATAGCCCACCCCCGCCTCCCCCTCGACCGGCACGCCCGAGGCGATGAGGTCGCGGATATCGCGGTAGACCGTGCGCTCCGAGACGCAGAGCTGGTCCGCGACGTGGCGCGCGGTGGTCAACCGCCGGCGGCGGAGGATCTGCACGATCTGGAACAGACGGTCGGCGCGGCGCATTGGGGGGGCATCTTAGCGTCAGGGCAGCCCGAACAGGTGCCCGGTTCTGGTCTAGGATGGTGGCCTCATGGACTCCGCCCCCCTCATCGAGCTCCGCGACGTCACCCGGACCTATGAGGAGGGTGGACGGACCCGGGCGGTGTTGCAGGGGGCGAGCGCCACGATCGCGCGCGGGGAGCTGGCGGTGCTGGTGGGGCGGAGCGGCTCGGGCAAGTCCACGCTGCTCAACCTGTTGAGCGGCATCGACCTCCCCTCCTCGGGCGCGGTGATCATCGACGGCGTCGACATCTCATCCCTCAGCGAACGGGACCGGACCCTCTTCCGTCGCGACCACATCGGCTTCGTCTTCCAGTTCTTCAATCTCATCCCCACCCTCACCGTCGTGGAGAACCTCCTCCTCCCCCTGGAGCTCAAAGGGGGCCTCGACGCCGAACGCCGGCGCGCCGCCCTCGACCTCCTCGCCGAGGTGGGCCTCGCCGACCGCGCCGGCAGCTATCCCGACCGGCTCTCCGGAGGCGAGCAGCAGCGTGTAGCCGTTGCCCGCGCCCTCGCCCACGATCCCCTGCTCGTCCTTGCCGACGAGCCCACGGGCAACCTCGACCTCGAGACCGGGCTCCAGGTACTGGAGATCCTCGACCGCCTGACCCGCCGGGCCGGCAAGACCATGGTCATGGTCACCCACGGCCGCGAGGTGGTGGGGCTCGCCGACCGCGTCTTCCGGGTCGAGGGGGGACGGCTGGTGGAGGACTTCGGGGAGGTGGCCTCCTGAGCTCCCTCCTCTGGCGCTCGAGCCTCCGCCACATCCTGCGTCACCCGTGGCAGATGGGGCTTGCCGTCCTCGGCGTGGCCCTGGGCGTCGCCGTGGTCGTGGCCATCGACCTCGCCAACGCCAGCGCCCGGCGGGCGTTCACCCTCTCCACCGAAGCGGTCACCGGCCGCACCACCCACCAGGTGACGGGCGGCCCGGCCGGCCTACCCGACGACGCCTTCCGGCGGCTGGTGCTGGAGGCTGGCGCCGACCGCGCCGCGCCGGTGGTCGAGGAGTACGTGATGCTCGCCCGGCAACCCGGACAGGGGGACCGGCCGAGCCGCGTCCTCCACCTCCTCGGGGTCGATCCTTTTTCCGAGCGCCCGTTCCGCTCCTACCTGAGCGTCGGTTCCCCTGAGGATGGCGAGCGCGGCAGCATCGACCTCGGCCCGCTCCTCACCCGGCCCGGCGCCGGGGTGCTCTCGGCCACGACGGCGGCGGAGCTGGGATTGCGGCCAGGCGACTCCTTCCGCATTCGGGTAGGCGGCGGCGAGCGGCCGGTCGACCTCGTGGGCGTCCTGGAGCCGGCGGACGAGAACACCCGCCGGGCCATCGCCGACCTCCTGGTGACCGACATCGCCACCGCGCAGGAGCTGCTCGGCCGCGTGGGCCGGCTGGACCGGATCGACCTCATCGTGCCCGACGGCCCGGGCGGCGAGGTGCTCCTCCGCCGGGCTGAGGCCGTCCTCCCGGCCGGCGCCCAGATCGAGACCGCCGGCGCGCGCAGCCGGAGCACGGAGGAGATGACCCGCTCCTTCAGGCTCAACCTCACGGCCCTGTCACTCCTCTCCCTGATCTGCGGCGTCTTCCTCATCTACAACACCATGACCTTCTCGGTGGTGCAGCGCCGGACGCTCCTCGGCACCCTGCGCGCGCTGGGCGTTTCGCGCCGGGAGGTCTTCATCCTGGTCCTCGGCGAGGCCCTCGCCGTGGGCCTGGTGGGCACCGCCGCCGGCCTGGGCGCCGGCATCTTCCTCGGCCGCGGGCTGGTGCGGCTGGTCACCCAGACCATCAACGACCTCTACTTCGTCGTCTCGGTGACCGATCTCGCCCTGCCCCCGCTGACCCTGGCGAAGGGCGCGGCCATCGGCCTGGGCGCCACGCTCCTCGCAGCCGTCGCCCCGGCGCTGGAGGCGACACTGGCGCCGCCGCGCGCCGTGCTCACCCGCTCCGCCCTGGAGGCGCGGCTGCGGCGCGCCCTCCCCCGCGTCACCGCGCTGGGGGTCGGCCTCCTCGCCGTGGGTGGCCTGTTGCTCATCCCCCGCAGTCTGATGGTGAGCTTCGCCGGTCTGTTCGCGGTGATCCTCGGCTGCGCGCTGCTGGCGCCGGGGGCCACAGTGCTGCTCATGGCGCTCCTGCGCCGCCCCATGGGAAGGCTGTTCGGGGTCCTGGGACGCATGGCGGCCGGCGGCGTCGTGGCGTCCCTCTCGCGGACGGCAGTGGCCATCGCCGCCCTGGTCATCGCCGTGTCGGTCACCGTGGGCGTCGGCGTGATGATCGACAGCTTCCGGCAGACCGTGGTGCGCTGGCTCGAGATGTCGCTCCAGGACGACATCTACGTCTCGGCCCCCAGCCGGGCCGGAGGGTTCAGCGGCTCGCCCCTGACTCCCGAGGTGCCGGCGCGGGCCGCGGCGGTTGCCGGCGTGGCGTCCGTCCAGCCCATCCGCCGGGTCGAGGTCCCCTCCGTTGCCGGATTCCCTGGCGGTCCTCTGCGGCTGGTGGCCATCGACTCCACCGCGGCCGCCTTCGCCCGCTCGTTCGAGCTGCGGGAGGGAGATCCCCGGGAGGTCTGGCCGGCCTTCCTGCGCGGCGAGGCCGTCGTGGTCTCGGAGCCCTTCTCCCGCAAGCGCGGCGTCGAGGTGGGCTCGGTGCTGCGCCTGCGGACGCTGGAGGGCGAACGGAGCTTCCGGGTGGCAGGGATCTACTACGACTACGCCTCGGACCAGGGGATCGTGCTGATGAGCCGGCCCGTGTACGTCCGGCACTTCCGGGACCGCTCCGTCTCGGGCTTCTCCGTCACTCTCGCGCCGGGGGCGGACCTCGACGCGACGATCCGGCGGCTGCGGACGGCGCTGACCGGCGAGGCAGTGGCGATCCAGTCGAACGTCTCGCTCAAGCGGATCTCCCTGGAGATCTTCGACCGCACCTTCCTGATCACCGGCGTGCTGCGCCTGCTCGCCGGCCTGGTCGCCTTCATCGGCGTGCTCTCGGCGCTCATGGCGCTGCAGCTCGAGCGGGCGCGGGAGCTGGGGGTGCTGCGGGCGAACGGCCTCACCCCCGGCCAGGTCTGGCACCTGATCACCTCGCAGACCGGCCTCATGGGCCTGGCCGCCGGGCTCCTCTCGATCCCGGTCGGGCTGGCCCTGGCCGCGATCATGGTCTTCGTCATCAATCGCCGCTCCTTCGGCTGGACGATCCGCATGGAGGTCTCGCCGGACATCCTCCTCCAGGCGCTCCTCCTTGCCATGGGAGCGGCCCTCCTCGCCGGCATCTACCCCGCCTGGAAGATGGCCCGGACGTCTCCGGCTCTGGCGCTACGGGAGGAGTGAGGCAGGCCGATGCGGCGCATCCTGTTCTTCCCCGCCCTCCTGGCCGCCGCCTGCCTCCTCTCCTGCCAGGAGCCTCGCGAGCCCGCGGCGTCCCTCTCCGTCGCGTCGGCGCTCCGCGGCGGCGATGACCGGGGGTACGCCCGGGCTGTCACACCCAGGGACTTCCAGTTCCCCGCCGACCACGGCCCTCATCCCGGGTTCCGTACCGAGTGGTGGTATTACACGGGGAGCCTCGCCACCCGGGAGGGGCGGCGGCTCGGGTTCCAGCTCACCTTTTTCCGTTCGGCGCTCGCTCCGGAATCTCCCGAGAGAGAGTCGGCCTGGGGGGCCAACGAGGCCTGGCTCGCCCATTTCACGGTGACGGATGCCGAGGGCGGCCGGTTCGTCTCGTTCGAGCGCTGGAGCCGCGGGGCGGTGGGGCTCGCGGGCGCCCGGGCCGAGCCGTTCCGCGTCTGGCTCGAGGACTGGACGGCGGAGGCTGCTGGCGCCCGTCCTGGCCAGCCGACCCCGCCCATGCGGCTGCGGGCGGAGCAGGACGGCGCCGCCATCGACCTCGTCCTCCAGCCGGGCAAGCCGCCGGTGCTCCAGGGAGACCGGGGGCTCAGCCAGAAGGGGCCGGAGCCGGGCAACGCTTCCTATTACTATTCGCTGACCCGCATGCCCGCCTCGGGGACCGTGCGCGTCGGCGGCGAGCGCTTCCAGGTCTCCGGCCTCGCCTGGATGGACCGCGAGTGGAGCACCAGCTCGCTCTCCGCCGACCAGGTGGGCTGGGACTGGTTCGCCCTCCAGCTCGACGACGGCACGGACCTCATGCTCTATCGTCTGCGCAAAAAGGACGGCAGCGCCGATCCGCTGAGCAGCGCCACCGTGGCCGGTCCCGCGGGCGAGACGCGCCATCTGAGCCTCGCCGATTTCCGGCTGGAGGACCTGGAGCGCTGGACCAGCCCGCGGAGCGGCGGCGTCTATCCGGCACGCTGGCGGGTCCGGATCCCGGCCGAGGACCTGGACCTCGAGGTCTCCCCCCTGCTCGCCGACCAGGAGCTGGACGTCTCCTTCCGTTACTGGGAGGGGGCGGTGGCGGTCGAAGGCCGCCACCGCGGCCAGCCGGTCCGCGGGCGCGGCTATGTGGAGATGACGGGATACACTGGTGAGATCAGTGCCCGGCACTGAACATCCATGGAGGTTGCCATGAAGCTCTTTTTTAGCCGAGTCCTGCCCCTGCTGAGCGCCGCGCTTCTCGCCGGCGTCTCCGGGGTCCCCCTGATGGCGGCCACGCCGGCCGCCTCCGCGCCCGCCGCCCGTCAGGTGAAGCAATACACCATCGACCAGTTCCTCGCCATCACCGACTACGACCTGGCGTCCTTCTCCCCCGACGGCCGCAAGATCCTGGTGAGCAGCAACGAGACCGGGGTGTTCAACGCCTTCGCCCTGCCCGTCGACGGCGGCAAGCCCGTCCAGCTCACCGACTCCAAGGTCAGCGCCGTCCGTATCCTGGGCTACTTCCCGGCGGACGAGCGGTTCCTCTACTCCAGCGACCAGGGGGGCGACGAGCAGACGCACCTCTACGTCCAGGCGCCGGACGGCACCGTCCGCGACCTCACCCCGGGCGACAACGTCAGGGCCGACTTCCTGGACTGGGCCCCGGACGGCCGCAGCTTCTTCTTCACCACCAACGAGCGCGATCCCAAGTACGTCGACGTCTATGAGATGACGGTCGACGGCTACAAGCGGACGCTGCTCTTCCAGAACGACAAGGGTTACGAGCCGAGCGCCGTCTCGCCGGACCGGCGCTACGTGGCTCTCCTCGACGAGCACAACGACTTCGACAAGGACGTCCTCCTCTACGACAGGGAGAGCGGCAAGCTCACCAGCATCCTGGAGTTCCCGAAGGCCGAAGTCGTCAACGACCCGGGTGCCTTCACCCCCGACGGCAAGGGGCTCTATTACCTGACCGACGAGGGGTCGGAGTTCGCCCGCCTGATGCGCTACGACCTGGCCTCCGGCAAGAGCACCGAGTTGCTGCGTCCCAAATGGGACGTCACCAACGTCGAGACCTCGCGGGACGGCCGCTATCTCGCGGTAGGCATCAACAACGACGCCCGGACCGAGGTCCGGCTCTTCGACACCCAGGGCATGCGCCCGCTGCCGTTCCCCTCGCCGGCGGAGGCGAACGTGAGCACCGTCACCTTCTCGAACGACGGCAAGCGGGTCGCTTTCTATATCGAGAGCAGCCGCTCGCCCGGCGACCTCCACGTGCTGGATCTCTCCGGCGGGGGGAAAGCCGAGCCCCGCCGCCTCACCCGCTCGCTCACTCCCGAGATCGCGTTCGAGGATCTGGTGCAGGAGCGGGTCGTCCGGTTCAAGTCCTTCGACGGCGTGGAGGTCCCGGGGCTCCTCTACAAGCCGCACCAGGCCGGGCCGGACAACAAGGTGCCGGCGCTGGTCTGGGTCCATGGCGGCCCCGGCGGCCAGTCCCGGGTCGGCTACCACAGCTTCATCCAGTACCTGACGAACCGGGGCTACGCGGTCTTTTCCATCAACAACCGTGGCAGCAGCGGCTATGGCCGGACCTTCTACTCGTTGGACGACCGCAAGCACGGCGACGCCGACCTGGGCGACTGCATCGCCAGCAAGAAGATGCTGATCGACACCGGCTGGGTGGACCCGAACCGCATCGGCATCGCCGGCGGCAGCTACGGCGGCTTCATGGTGCTCGCCGCCCTGGCGTTCAAGCCCAAGGAGTTCGCCGTCGGGGTCAACCTCTACGGGGTTTCCAACTGGTCGCGGACGCTGGAGAGCATCCCACCCTACTGGGAGGCGATCCGCGACAGCCTTTACAGGGAGCTGGGGCACCCCGAGAAGGACGCGGAGTACCTGCGGCGGATCTCGCCCCTCTTTCACGCCGAGAACATCGAGCGCCCGATGATCGTGCTCCAGGGCGAGAAGGACCCGCGGGTGCTCCAGCGCGAGTCGGACGACATCGTGGCCGCCGCCCGCAAGCGGGGGACGCCGGTGGAGTACCTGATCCTCCCCAACGAGGGGCACGGTTTCCGCCGCAAGGAGAGCCAGAAGAAGGCCTACGAGGCGGTGGCGGCGTTCCTCGACCGCTATCTGAAGACGGCCGGCGCCGCGGCTC
>DASPJI010000312.1:0-8871 GCA_035628695.1 Thermoanaerobaculia bacterium
CCCCGCTTGGTGACATGGCGCCGGAGGAGTTCCGCCGCCACGCGCACGCCGTGGTCGACTGGATGGCCGACTACCTGGCCGGCGTCGGCGAGTACCCCGTCCTAGCCCAGGTGCAGCCGGGCGACGTGGCCGCACAGCTCCCGGCATCCCCGCCGGCGGAGGGCGAGCCGGTCTCGGAGATGCTGGCGGACTTCGAGCGGATCGTCGTGCCCGGGATCACGCACTGGAATCATCCCGGCTTCCACGCGTACTTCGCCATCTCCGGCTCGGCGCCGGGGATCCTGGGGGAGATGCTGTCGGCGGCGCTCAACGTCAACGCCATGCTCTGGCGCACCTCCCCGGCCGCGGTCGAGCTGGAGGAGCGGGTCTGCGACTGGCTGCGGCAGATGATCGACCTCCCCGCCGATTTCCACGGCCACATCAACGACACGGCCTCGTCGAGCAGCCTGGTGGCCCTCGCCGCCGCCCGCCACCGGCTCCCCGGCCTCGACATCCGCGTCCGCGGCCTGGCCGGCCGGGCCGACGTCCCCCCTCTGGTGGTCTACGCCAGCGAGCACGCCCACTCGTCGATCGACAAGGCGTGCATCGTCCTGGGGCTGGGCCAGGAGAACGTCCGGCGGCTGCCGGCGGACGCCGAGCTCCGGATGTCGGTGCCGGCATTGGCCGCGGCCCTCGAGGAGGACCGGCGGGCCGGCCGGCTGCCCATGGCCGTGGTGGCGACGGTGGGGACCACCTCGGCGACCAGCATCGATCCGGTGCCGGAGATCGCGGACCTCTGCCGGGAGCACGGCGTCTGGCTCCACGTCGACGCCGCCTACGCCGGCTCCGCGGCGATCTGCCCCGAGTACCGCGCCCTGATGCCGGGCATCGAGCGTGCCGACTCGCTGGTGGTCAACCCCCACAAGTGGCTGTTCACCCCGGTCGACTGCTCGGTGCTGTACGTCCGCGACCCGGCGCTGCTGCGCGCCGCCTTCTCGCTGGTGCCGGAGTACCTCCGGACGGACGAGCCCGGGGTGAGCAACCTCATGGACCTCGGCTTCCAGCTCGGCCGGCGGTTCCGCTCCCTCAAGCTCTGGATGGTGATCCGCGCCTATGGAGTCGAAGGGCTGCGCCAGCGCATCCGCGCGCACTGCGCCATGGCCCGTGCCTTCGCCGCCCGGGTGGAGGAGGACCCCGGCTTCGAGCTGGCGGCGCCTGTTCCCTTCAGCACCATCTGCTTCCGGGCGCTGTCCGGAGGGGATGGCGCGGCCCAGGACCGCTTCAACGAGCGGCTGCTCGCCCGGATCAACGCCGCCGGGCCGTTCCTCCTCTCGCACACCGCGCTCGCCGGCCGCTACACCCTGCGGGTGGCGATCGGCAACATCCGCACCGGCCCCGAGCACCTGGAGACCCTCTGGGATCTGCTGGTGGAGTCCGCGGCGGAGCTGCGGGGGGAGGGGGCATGAGCGGTTTCATCCCCTACCGCCTGGCCCGTCTGCCGGAAGCCGAGATGCTGGCCCGGGCCCGCGCCTTCCATGCCGAGATGGACGGCCGGCGGAGCGTCCGCCACTTCGCGCCCGATCCGGTGCCCCGGGAGCTCATCGAGCTGGCCATCCGCACCGCCTCCACCGCTCCCTCGGGCGCCCACCGCCAGCCCTGGAAGTTCGTGGCGGTGAGCGATCCCGTGCTCAAGCGGGAGATCCGGACCGCCGCCGAGGCCGAGGAGCACGAGAGCTACGTGGGCGGACGGATGCCTCCGGACTGGCGGGAGGCGCTGGCCCCGATGGGCACTTCGTGGGAGAAGCCCTACCTCGAGACGGTCCCCTGGATCGTCGTCGTCTTCGAGGAGATGTGGGGCGTCCGGCCGGACGGGGGCAAGAGCAAGAACTACTACCCCAAGGAGAGCACCGGCATCGCCTGCGGCCTGTTCATTGCCGCCCTCCACCGTATGGGGCTCGCCACCCTCACCCACACGCCCAGCCCCATGGCCTTCCTCTCCCGGCTCCTCCGCCGTCCACCCAACGAGAAGCCGTTCATCCTCTTCCCCGTGGGCTACCCCGCCGCCGATGCCGAGGTGCCGGACCTCCGGCGCAAGGGGCTGGACGAGGTGGCGGTCTGGCACACCGGGGAGTAGACGGCCTCGACAGGCGGCCAGATTACGCTCCGTTGCTGTGGCAGCGAGTTTGCAAACCACTGTCCTCGGGATGAACGACCGAGGAGCCACGACATGGAAGATCGAGCACAAGACACGCCCGCGGCGGGCGTCGAGGTCACGGAGCGGGGCAACATCTACTTCTTCTACCGGCCCGCGGTGGGAGCGGCGGGGGAGGACGGGCCGCACGGGCTGGTCGATGTCCAGCGTTTCCATCTGGTGCTGAGCCCGAAGGGAAGGGACACCCTGCGGGTGATCACCATCGGCAAGAAGCGGCTGCCCGAGCCCCGGGACAGCGGCCAGAGGTTCTGGGGCTACGTCGAGCGGGTGGCGGACGATCCGGACGCGATCGTCGAGGAGCTGGAGGGGGGCCGGGAGGAGGGGCGGACCTGGCTGCCGGCGCGCCCGGCCGGCGAGGGGGTGTATGCCATCGCCTGTCACGGCAACCACACCCACCTGCTCTATGCCCTGGAGCTGCCCGAGGAGCCGGACGAGGTGCAGCGCGAGCTGCATATCGGCAAGGAGGGGAGCTATCTGCTGAGCGTCAAGAACCCGCAGGCCTCGTCGCCGCCGTCGGTCGGCCTCGACGAGGAGAAGAAGGCCGAGTTCCCCGGCGAGCTCCAGGAGCTCTTCGGCGGCCGGCGCTTCATCGCCTGCGAGCCCCCCTCCTTCCTGGATCACGAAGGCGCCGAGCTGCTCCTCATGGGCTCGGCCGACGACCCCGGCGAGGATCTGGGCATCGACCTCGACCCCGAGCACGAGACCGAAGCCACGGCCGACCTCTTCCAGGAGCTGCAGATGGAACGGCAGCGCCACCCGGTGGAGCCGCTGCTGGCGGGGAAGTGGGCCTAGGGCCTCCAACTTGAAGCCGGCCCCGGCCTCGGATACGGTACGCCCCGGGTGCGCCGGGCGGGCCGGCCATCCTCTTCAGCTTCTCAGGAGCCGGGAGGGCGAGCATGCCGCGGATCACGCGGGTCTATACGCGGACGGGGGACGACGGGACGACCGCTCTGGGCGGCGGGCAGCGCCTGCCGAAGGACGCTCCCCGGATCGAGGCCTATGGGACGGTCGACGAGCTGAGCTCCCACATCGGCGCCGCCGTCGCCCTCGGGCTCGAGCCGCGCCTGGCCTCCGAGCTGGCGCGGGTCCAGAACGACCTGTTCAACCTGGGCTCGGACCTCTGCATCCTGGAGGAGGACAAGGCGCGCATGCCGGTGCCGGTCGTCGAGGAGCGCCACGTCACCGCGCTCGAGCGGCTGATGGACGAGCTGTCGTCCGAGCTGTCGCCGCTCGCGAACTTCATCCTCCCGGGCGGCACCCCTGGGGCGGCCCAGCTCCACGTCGCCCGTACCGTCTGCCGCCGCGCCGAGCGGCTGCTGGTCACCCTGGCCCGCGAGGAGCCGGTCGGCGCCTGGACGGTCCGCTACCTCAACCGCCTCTCCGACGCGCTGTTCGTCATGGCGCGCTACCAGAACTTCCGGCAAGGTGCCCCCGACGTCCTCTGGGACAGCCGGGCCTGAACAGAGATGCGCCGGCGTCCGGGAAGCTTCCCGGGCCGCGCGGAATCCATCCATTTGAATTGGATCGCGTCCGAGACGTCCGGGAAGCTTCCCGAGGCTCCCGGACTCCATCCGGATGAGCTGGACGCTGTCCGCAGCGTTCGGAAGCTTCCCGAGGCTTCCGGAATCCATCTTTTCGACGCGGACGGCATCCGGGAGACGCGGGAAGCTTCCGCGGCGTCCGGACGAGATCCACGCCGTGCGGACGAGATCCACGGTATCCGGATGGCCGCCGGAAGCCCGAGGTTGGCGCGGCTTTTGAATTCTCAGGGATCTCGTCTGCCCCGCCCGTCGTTCGGGCGGGGCCCTGAGATCAACGACGAGGAGGCGCCATGACCTCTAGCTCCAATTTCGGACTCTATCTGACGGGTTTCATCATCCTGATCATCGGCCTGGCGCTCGGGGCCCATCTGGCGGGTGCGCCGACGATGTGGATCGCGGTGGGCGTCATCTGCCTCATCGGCATCGGCATCCTGAGCGCGGTCAAGAAGACCCAGGTGCCGCGCGGCCCCAACACCACCGGGACCACCAACCCCCCGGGCACCCCGCCGCGCTACTAGCCGATCCGGTCCAGCGACGGCGGGCGGGCGCCCGCCGTCGGTCCCATCTCTCTACAGCACGGTCTCGCGGACGACCTCTTCGACGGTGGTCATGCCGTCGCGGATCTTCTGCAGGCCGCTCAGGCGCAGGGTGACCATGCCGTTCTGCATCGCCTTCTGGCGCAGCTCGTAGGAGCTGGCGCCGGAGAGGATCAGCTCGCGCAGCTCGTCCTCGATCTCCATCACCTCGTAGAGGCCGACGCGCCCCTTGTAGCCGGTGCCGCTGCAGCGCTCGCAGCCGCGCCCCTTGAACAGCTTGAGCGTCCGCGCCTCGTGCTCGGAGAAGCCGACGTTGACCAGCCCGGCCGGCGGCAGCTCCATCGGCTCCTTGCAGAAGGTGCAGATGCGGCGCACCAGGCGCTGCGCCACCACCAGATGCACCGAGGTGGCCACCAGGAACGGCTCGATGCCCATGTTCATCAGGCGGTTGATCGATGACGGGGCGTCGTTGGTGTGCAGCGTCGAGAGCACGAGGTGGCCGGTCATGGCGGCCTTGATCGCCACCTCGGCGGTCTCGAAGTCGCGGATCTCGCCGACCAGGACGATGTTGGGGTCCTGGCGCAGGAAGGAGCGCAGCGCGGCGGCGAAGTTGAGGCCGATCTGCTCCTTCATCTGGACCTGGTTGATCCCCATCAGGTTGAACTCGACCGGGTCCTCGGCGGTCATGATGTTGACCTCCGGGGTGTTGATCCGCTGGAGGGCCGAGTACAGGGTGTTGGTCTTGCCCGAGCCGGTGGGGCCGGTGACCAGGACCATGCCGTAGGGCTTGAGGATCGCCTGCTCGAAACGGCGCAGCGAGTCCGGCTCGAAGCCGAGCTTCGTCATGTCGAGCATGAGCTTGTCCTTGTCGAGGAGCCGCATGACCACCTTCTCGCCGAAGAGGGTGGGCAGCACCGAGACCCGGAAGTCGAGGTCCTTGCTCTTGCCCGAGATCTTGGTCTTGATCTTGATGCGGCCGTCCTGCGGCAGGCGCTTCTCGGCGATGTCCAGCTTCGCCATGATCTTGACGCGGCTGGTGATCGCCTCCTTGAGCTTGAGCGGCGGGTGCATCATCTCGTAGAGGATGCCGTCGATGCGGTAGCGCACCCGGTAGTCCTTCTCATAGGGCTCGATGTGGATGTCCGAGGCGCCACGCTTGATGGCGTCGGTCAGGACGATGTTGACCAGCTTGACCACCGGCGCCTGCTCGGACTCCTCCTCGAGGGTGGCGAGGTCGAGATCCTCCTCCTCCTCCAGGACCTCCAGGTCGCCGCCGCTCTCCTCGGAGAGGTCCTCCATCACCTTCTTGAGCTCGATCGCGTGCGTCGAGCCGTAGTAGCGGTCGATCGCCGCGCGGATCGCCGTCTCCGACGCCACCACCGGCTCCACCTTGTAGCCGGTCATGAACTTGACGTCGTCCATGGCGAACACGTTGGTGGGGTCGATCATCGCCACGGTGACGGTGGCGCCCGCTTTGGTGACCGGGAAGATGGTGTACTTGCGGGCGATGTCGGCCGGGATGATCTTCACCACCCCTTCGTCGATCTCCATGCCGTTGAGGTCGACCGACGGCACCTTGAACTGCTGGGACAGCGCCTCGACGAGCTGCCGCTCGTTCAGGTGGCCCAGCTTCACCAGGTTGGTGCCGAGCCGGCCGCCCTGGTCCTTCTGGAGGGCGAGCGCTTCCGTGAGCTGGGCCTGGTTGATCTTGCCGCTCTTGACCAGCAGGTCCCCCAGCTTGTCGGGCGCCTGGGGCTGGGCTGGCTTGCGCAGTGCTTCCGGTGGTGGTGCCATGCGTACTCCCGTACAAACCGGCTCCATCCCATGACCGGGACGGCAGACGGAGGTCCTTCAATCAGTCTTTGAGACGGCCCGCAGTGTAGCAGTCGCAGGGGAAAGGGGCAACGTACTGACCCTTCGCCATTTGGCGATGTGCGCTCGGGCTCGGGGGTCAGGGGGCCCCGGCCCCCCCGGACAACAGCTCGGCGGCCCGCCGGGCGACCCGGTCCGGCGGGATCTCCAGCAGGCAGGGGCGGGTGTCGTCGAACCGCTTGTAGCAGAAGCTGCAGGGGAGCCGGCGCCAGAGGACCCGCCCGGGCGCGCCGTAGGGGCCGTGGCGTTCCGGGTCTGTCGGGCCCATCACCATGAGGACCGGCGTGCCGAGGGCGTGCGCCAAGTGGGTCGGCCCCGAGTCGCCCCCCATCATCAGGGTGGCGCGCCGCAGCAGGGCGGCGAGGGTGGGCAGGTCGGGGGCCTGGACCACCCGCGCCGCGCCGCTGGAGGCCGCCTCGGCCGCCGCCGCCAGCGCCTCCTCGCCGCGCGCCGCCGCCACCCAGGTGGGGACGCCCGTCGCCTGGCGGAGGAGCCGCGCCGCTTCCCCCCACCAGTCCGGCCGGTAGCGCTTGTTGGCCCACCCCGCCCCGGGGTGGATCAGGGCGAACGGGCCCGGAGAGTCCACGACCGCGCGCGCCTCCGTGGAGAGGCCCGGCGCCGCCTGGAAGATCTTGCCCCCACCGAAATCCGCCGGCTCGTCCGGGATCCCCAGGGCGGAGAGGAGCGACAAGCCCCGGTCGACCGCATGGACGCCCCGCGGCTCCACCCTTTCGTTGATCCAGAGGGCGCTCGACGGCTCCCGCCGCCAGGGCTTGGCCGCGCCGATCCGCCGGCGGCCGAGGGTGAGGGCGGAGATCGCCCCCGCCTTGTGGTTGCCCATGAGGTCGAGCACCACGTCGGGCGAGAAGCGGCGGAGGGCGGCGAGGAACCGCCGCAGCTCGCCCAGGGTGCGCCGCTGGAACGGCGCCTTCCCCCAGGGGCGGAGGCGGACGGTCAGGAGCTCGTCGAGATCCGGGTGCCCGGCGAGGACCGGCGCCATGGCCTCTTCGACCACCCAGCCGATGCGGGCTTCGGGGAAGTGGCGGCGCAGCGCGCCGAGCACCGGCAGGGCGTGGACCACGTCGCCCAGGGCGCTGGTGCGGACGATCAGGATCCGCACTCACTACTCCCGTTCGGGTAGAGCTTTGACCTTGGAGATGAGGTCGCTGGTGGCGTGGTCCTTGGGATCGCCCACCAGGGCGGTGCGGCCGCCGTAGGCGCGCACGGTCGGGTACTCGGGCACCCGCTCGGGCGTCCCGTAGTCGGTCCCCTTGCAGTGGACGTCCGGCCGCAGCTCGGCGAGGAGCGGCGCCGGCGAGTCGCCGGAGAAGACCACGACGAAGTCGACCGGCGCGAGCGCCGCCAGCAGCTCCGCCCGCTCGGACGCGGGGACCACCGGCCGGCCCGGACCCTTGAGCCGCGCCACCGAGTCGTCGTCGTTGATCGCCACGATCAGGGCGCCGGCCTCGCCGGCCTCGGCGCGCGCGGCTTGCAGATAGCGCAGGTGGCCGACGTGCAGCAGGTCGAAGTGGCCGTTGGCGAAGGCGACGGTCCGGCCCTCGCGCTTGAGGCCGGCCAGGCGCTCTTTCAGCTCTTCGATCTTCAGGACTTCACCCATTTCCTCTCTCCCAGCGGATCTCCTCCACCGGCCGGGGGTCGGCGCGGATGGCGTGGCGCAGCTCATCGGGGGTGAGGGTGGCGGTCCCCATCTTCATGACCACGACGCCGCCGGCATAGTTGGCGAGCAGGGCGGCCTCTACAGGGGAGCCGCCGGCGGCGAGCGCCAGCGCGAACGTGCCGATGACGGTGTCGCCGGCACCGGTGACGTCCGCCACCTGGTCGGTGCCGTGGACCGGCAGGTGGGCCGAGAGGCCCGGCCGGAACAGGCTCATGCCGCGGCTGCCGCGGGTGATCAGGAGGAAGCGGGCGCCGAGCCGCTCGAGCAGCCGCCCGCCGGCCTCCTCCAGGCGCTCCGGGTCGTCGCCGATCTCGCCGCCGAAGAGGCTCTCGGCCTCCTCTTCATTGGGGGTGGCGCCGTCGAGCCCCTGGAACTCCCCCAGCCGGAAGCGGCTGTCGCAGACCAGCTTCGCCTCCTCGTTCGTCTCTCCTGCA
The DNA here is from genome assembly GCA_035628695.1 of Thermoanaerobaculia bacterium. Classification (GTDB taxonomy): domain Bacteria; phylum Acidobacteriota; class Thermoanaerobaculia; order Multivoradales; family UBA5704; genus DASPJI01. Next base: position 8,253 of record DASPJI010000312.1, read on the forward strand.
AGCGCCGCCCGCATCCGCGGCAGGAAGCCGGGCTCGACCGCGCCGTAGCCGTAGTCCGAGAGGATGGCCACCCGCACCTCGCCCGCCCAGCGCGCCAGGTGCCCGGCGAACCGGTCCCGCTCCTCCTCGGTCAGGGTCAGCGTCTCCTCGATGTCGTAGCGGACGATCTGCTGCTTGATGGAGTGCTTGCCGCCGCCGAGGATCCGCACCTTGGTGGGGGTCCGGTAGCCGGGGCGGACGGCGATGCCGGACGTGTCGACGCCGAGCCCCTCCAGCGCCGCGACGAGCCCGCGGCCGCTGGCGTCGTCGCCCACCACACCCAGGGGGAGGGGGCGGCCGCCGAGGGCGGCGATGTTGGCCACGGCGTTGGCGCCGCCGCCAGGGATCAGCTTCTCCCCCTGATAGGAGAGGATGAGCACCGGCGCCTCGCGGCTGATCCGTTTCGGCGTGCCGGTGATGAACAGGTCCGCCACCAGGTCGACCAGCAGCGCGACCGGCTGCCCGGCCATGGCGTCGACCAGGCGCAGCAGCCGGTCGGTGGTCGGGAGCAGTTGGAGATCGGGGGGCATCGAGGGCCCGGATTGTAGCAAGCGCGAGGGCTCAACCGCGCATGGACCTC
>DASPJI010000313.1:0-4658 GCA_035628695.1 Thermoanaerobaculia bacterium
GCCGGCTCCGGCGCTCCTCGCCGTCGTGCCGGGTGATGGAGGCGGCGTCGCGGGCGAGGTCCGAGACGCCGAAGTCGAACAGGATCTGCCCGGACTCCGGGTGCCACACCTCGCCGCCGTCGCGCACCACCACCTGGTGCCCCTGGGCCGTGATGCGGACGCCGGACAGCGGCTTCCCCTCGGGGAGCTGGTCGTGGAGCTTGCGGAGCGCCAGCCGGATGCGCCGCGGCGGCACCTGGGCGTCCAGGAGCCCCTTGGCGGTGCGCAGCAGGATCAGGTCCTGGAAGGAGAAGAGGTATTCGCCGCGGGTGCCCAGGCGGGGGGCGAGGAAGCCCGCCCGCACGTACGAGCGGACCTGGTCCGCCGAGAGGCCCAACAAGGTGGCGACGTCGCGGGTGGAATAGCCACTGAACGACAGGCGTTCCATCGCGCCCAGTGTACTACTTCACGACCCGCGAGGCCGTGTTACCGCCTGGAGCTCTTCTTTTTCGGCTCGGCCGCAACCTCGCCCTCCTCGCTGTTGGCGCTGTTTGCGGCAACGGCGGGCCGCCGGGACGACGGCTTGGGCGGCTTGCGGCTGGCGAGCGAGACGGTCTTCTCGGGCGCCTTGGCGGTCTGCGGCTGGGCCGCGGAGAGGCTCGCCTTGAGCGCCTCCATGAGGTCGATGATCTGGGCCTTGGGGGCCTCGGGCGGCGCCGCAGTGATCTCCTGGCCCTGGATCTTCTGCTCGATGAGGCCGCGCGTCCGCTTGCGGACCGTGTCCTCGTAGTCCTCGGGCTTGAACTCGTCGCTCGCGATCTGCTCGATGAGCTGCATGGCGAGCTTGAGCTCCTGCTCCTTGACCTCGGCCGGCACCAGGGGCACCTCGGAGAAGGGGCGCAGCTCGTCCGAGTAGCGGAGCTGCTGCATGATCAGCCCACCCTCGAAGGGGCGGAGCAGCACGAGCTGGTCCTTGCCGCGGGCGGCGTAGCGCGCCAGGGCGGCGCGGCCGGTCAGCTTCATCGCCTCGGCCAGCAGCCGGTAGGGCCGGTCGCCCCCCTTGTCCGGGCCGAGGTAGAAGGACTTCTCGAAGTAGATCGGGTCGACCTCCTCGAGCGGCACGAACTCCGTGATCTCGATGGCGTTGGTCGCCTCCGGGGTCAGGGCCTTGAGCTCCTCTTCCGTAAACAGAACATACTGGCCCTTGGCGTATTCGTAACCTTTCACCATTTCATCTCTGCCCACGACCGCGTTGTCAGTCGGACAGATATATTGCTGGCGAAGGCGCGAACCGCACTTCGAGTGCAACATGTTGAGTTGGATGCCGGCGGCGCTTTCTCCGGTAGAATAAAGCTTCACCGGGACATTCACGAGGCCGAACGAGACGGTTCCGGATGCGAAGGGGCGAGCGCTCATTCGCATAATATACCATTGTTTTCCAATGGTTGCGCGCCGCAGGGATCGCTCCGGAAAATCTGAAGCATTCGCTTCATCGGCGGCCGAGGTCCGGGATTGGCTGGCACGTCTCGGCGCGCCACGCGAAGACGTGGAGCTGGGCCAGGTGTCGGCGATGAAGCCCGAGACCTGCGACCAGCCGTTCACCCGGCCGGGCTGGCTCTTCGAGCTCAAGTACGACGGCTTCCGGCTCCTCGCCCGCCGCGACGCGGAAGGAGGAGCCCGCCTCCTCTATCGCAGCGGCCGGGACGCCCTGCGCTACTTCCCCGAAGTCGGCCGCGACGTGGCGGCGCTCCCCTGGGAGGGGGTGATCCTGGACGGCGAGGTGGTGGTGCTGGACGAGCGGGGGCGGCCGAGCTTCCAGCGCCTCCAGCGCCGGGGTGTCCACGCGCGGCCGGTCGAGTCCCTGCTCACGGCGGACCCGGCGGTCTACTTCGTCTTCGACATCCTGGCGCTCGAGGGCCACGACCTGCGCCCTCTCCCCCTCGTCACGCGCAAGGAGGTCCTGCGCCGGGTGCTGCCCGCGGACGGCCCGCTCCGCTACGTCGAGCCGGTGGCCGAGCGGGGGGAGGACTTCTACGAGGCGGTGTCGCGCATGGGCCTCGAGGGCATCGTCGCCAAGAAGGCCGACTCCCCCTACCGCGCCGGCTATTCGGCGGACTGGCAAAAAATCCGTGTCGACCAGGTGGCCGACTTCGCCGTCGTGGGCTTCACCCCGGTGCCGGGCACGCGCACGGGCTTCCGGCGGCTCCACCTCGCCGTCCATGAGGGACAGGGCTTCCGCTACGCGGGCCGGGTCGGCAGCGGCTTCAGCGCCGCCGAGTACGACGAGATTCGCGCCCGGCTCGACACGGCGCGCCGGGTCCGGCCGCGTCTCACCGGGCCTGTCCCCGAAGGTCCGGGCCCGGTCTGGGTGGAGCCCGAGCTGGTCGCCGAGGTGCGCTACAAGGAGTGGACCGAGGAGGGCCAGCTCCGCCAGCCCATCTTCCTTCGCCTCCGTGACGACAAGACCGTCTACGAGTGCTTCCGGCCGGGGGACGAGCCGGAGGGCGACACCGCCGGCGGGCCTGGAGGGCCTGGGGGGCCTGGGGGGGATCGCCCCGCGCAGGCGACTGGCAGCGTGGGGGACGGGGAGGGGGGAGCGCACACGAAGGAGCCGAGCAGGGCCGATCCCCCCCAGGCCCCCCCGCCATCGCCCCGCTTCACCAACCTCACCAACCTGGAGAAGCTCTTCTGGCCCGAGGAGGGGTACACCAAGGGGGACCTGATCGACTATTACCGGGCCGTCTCCCCCTGGATGCTGCCCTACCTCGAGGACCGGCCGCTGGTCCTCGACCGCTACCCCGATGGCATCGCCGGCAAGTCGTTCTTCCAGAAGAGCGCCCCGGAAGGAGCCCGCCAGCTCGGGGACCGCCTGCGCACCCTGCCCATCCGCCCGGAGGGGAGCGGGCGCGCGATCGACTACTTCCTCTGCGACGACGAGGCCTCCCTCCTCTTCCTGGTCAACCTCGGGGCCATCCCCTTCCACGTCTGGGCGAGCCGCGCCCTGTCCCTGGACCGGCCGGACTGGTGCATCCTCGACCTCGACCCCAAGGGGGCGCCGTTCGCCAACGTGGTGCGGATCGCCCTCGCCATCCGGGAGCTGTGCGCCGCGATCGAGCTCCCGAGCTTCATCAAGACCAGCGGCGGCAGCGGCCTGCACGTGCTGTTGCCGATGGGACGGCAGCTCGATCACGGGCAGGTGCGGCAACTCGCCGAGCTGCTGGCGGGGGTGATCGCCGGCCGGCTGCCGGAGATCGCCACCACCGCGCGCGCCATTTCGAAGCGCCGCGGGCGGGTCTACGTCGACGCCCTGCAGAACGGCCGCGGCAAGCTCCTCGTCGCGCCCCTCTCCGTCCGTCCTCTCCCGGGGGCCACGGTGTCGACGCCGCTGCGTTGGGAGGAGGTGGGCCCGGACCTCGACGTGCGCCGGTTCACCATCCGCTCGGTGCCGGAGAGGTTGCGCGGGCAGGAGGAGGATCCCCTGCTGCCGGTCCTCGGCCAGGTCCCGGACCTGGCGCGCTCCCTCGAGCTGTTGTCGGGACTGTTGTAGAGAAAACCGTCTGAAAGAAAGAGAGACGGCGCCACCGTGGGGGCGATGGCGGCCGCCTCGACTCGATGAGACCCGATCAACAACGCCCTCAAAGGGTGTTGATCGGCCGGCTCCCGATCTCCTCCCGGTCGCTGATGGGGGGGAACGGTCCAGGAGGAGAACGGAGCCGGTGCTAGATAGGGCAAGGGCGATGCCAGCGCGGGCCTTGAGAGAATAGCTAATGGAATCAATAGTTTGGAAAGACAGCTCGGCAGGGGTGGCTCGATTTCGAACCCACTTGGCTGGGTCAGATTCTGGTCAGTGGGTCAACAATTGCCCCGCCTTCCAGCTTCTCTATACCCTGAAGAACGAAGCGGCACCCCGAAGGGTGCCGCGCGAGAAGGAAGGGCGGCCCTCTCGGGAGAGAGGGCCGCGAAGCGGCGTTACGGCACGCAGGCCGTCACGGCGACGTCGTCGATGAACCAACCGTCGTCGTTGGTGGAGCAGTCGCTGACCGAGGTGAAGGCGACACGGACCGACTGGCCGGCGCAGCCGGTGGTGAGGCCGGTGGCCGCGTTGCAGACCGCGTCAAGGTCGAGCACGGTGTTGACGAAGGAGGTCGCCACGCCGGTGAAGATCGGCAGGCCGGCGGCGCCCGTGGGAGCGCAGGCGGCGTTCACGGTGCCGTTGAAGACGGTGCCGGAGACGATCGCGGTGGAGGCCGCGAGGAAGTAGTTGGTGCCGTTCACGGAGACGGCGATGGTGCCGCCGTCATAGCCGGTCTCGAACCGGCGGCGGTGCCAGAAGGAGAGGCGGGTATTGCTGGAGCCCGCGGGCACGGCGATGCCGGTGGCGCCGTTGGCCTGCGCGAAGGCAAACCGGCCGTTGCCGTAGTTGGCGGTGCAGTTGCTGCCGCCGAACCGGAAGATCTTGGTGCCGGTCTTGGCGGTGCAGCTCTGGGTGCCGCGCCAATCGGTGGTGGCGCCGCCGGAGACGAAGGTGCCGGTGCTGAAGCCGTTGAGGCCGGTACCGGTCTCAAAGCCGTTGCTGTACAGCGTCTGCGTCGAGCACGGCGGGCAGATCGCGGTGGCCGCCGAGACCTGGGTGGAGCTCACCGACTCGCAGCCGTTGTAGGCGCGGATCACGTAGTAAT
>DASPJI010000314.1:0-4298 GCA_035628695.1 Thermoanaerobaculia bacterium
GGGGAGGAGCCGCTCCGCGGGCGGACTCCGGCCACCGAGGCCGCGCTGCTCGAAGCCGCGGCGCTGGCCGAGGACGTCCGCGCGCTGCACGAGCGTGAGGGCATCCCGTGGAAGGAGGCCGCCATCCTGCTGCGCAGCACCGGCGACCTCGACGTCTACCTGGAGGCGCTGCGCCGCGCCGGCGTCCCCTTCGTCGTCGGCCGCGACAAGCAGTACTACCGGCGGCGCGAGGTGATCGAGGCGGCGGCGCTGGTGCGGGCGGTCCTCGATCCCGGGGATCACCTGGCGCTACTCACCGTCCTGCGTTCGTCCATGGTGGGGGTGCCGGACGCCGCCCTGATCCCCCTCTGGCGGCGGGAGCTGCCGCGGCGGATGACCGAGCTGGCCTCCCCGGACCCGGAGCGGCTGGCCGTCCTGTGCGAGCTGATCGAGGCGGCGGCCCGCGAAACGCCGAGGGACGTCCCCGGCATCGAGCGGGTCGCCGGCTGGGAGACGAGCCTGCTGGCGGCGGTGGAGCACCTGGCGCTCCTCCGCGAGTCGTTCGCCACCGACCCCGCGGACGTCTTCGTCGAGCGGCTGCGGCGGCTGACGCTGGTCGAGGCCGTGGAGGCGGCGCGCTACCTCGGGCCCTACCGGCTGGCGAACCTGGAGCGCTTCTTCCGGCAGCTCCTCGCCGCCATCGAGGAGGGGGGAGGGGACGTCGCCGCCATCCTGCGGTCGCTGCGCAAGAGCGTGGCCGAGGCGCGGGAGGCGGAGGAGGGGAGGCCGCAGGACGGCGCCGAGGACGCGGTGAGCGTCCTCACCATCCACGGCGCCAAGGGGCTGGACTTCGGGCACGTCTACCTGGTGCAGCTCCACAAGACCTCGGCGGGGGAGAACGGCGACAAGACCGAGGTCGGCCGGATCGAGGACCCGTTCGCGCAGCCCGGCGAGGGGACGCGCATCGAGTACCGGCTCTTCGGCGCGCCGACGCTCGGCTTCGACCAGGTGGAGGGGGCGCGCCGCGAGGTGGAGTCCGCCGAGCGGGTGCGGACGCTGTACGTCGCCATGACCCGTGCCAAGGACCGCCTGGTGCTGGCCGGCGTCTGGCCCGACGAGGCCCTGTCGCCGGTCGCGCGGCCGGCCGAGCTGGCGCGGACGCACATCGACCTCCTCCTCTCGCGGCCCGAGCGCCCGGACGGACTCGCCCTCCTCTGGGGCGAGGGGGCCGAAACCGGCCGCTGGGTCTTCCCCGATCCCACCGGCGCGCTCTGGAAGCTCCCGGGCCTGCGGCCGGAGGCGGACGGCCTCTGGCGCGAGGAGGCGCAGGGGCCGCCGCTCGCCACCCCCGGGGAGGTCGCCCGGGCGTCCGAAGAGCTGGCCGCCCGCCGCGCCGAGGCGCTGTCCCGGATGGAGAGGAGCTTCTCCGGCGCCGCCTCGGAGGAGGCGCACGAGCTGCTGCGCGAGCAGATGACGGCCCTCCGGCTCGGCGAGGACGGAGGGGCCCGGCGCTCCGCCTCGACCCCCGAGGACCGGGAGGCCGCCATGGCCGCCGGCTCCGCGGTCCACCGCGCCCTGGAGACCTGGGACCTCGCCGCCGACCCGCGCGTCGAGCTCCAGCGCCAGACCGCCCTCCTCGCCGCCACCCTCTCCACCCTCGCCGGAGGGGAGGTCCTGGAGGCCGCCCTGCCGCGGGCCCGGGACCTCCTGGACCGCTTCGCCAGGGGGCCGCTCCTGGAGCGCCTCCGCCGCCTGCGGGACCACGTCATCGCCCGGGAGCTGCCGGTGCTCCTGCCGCCGCCCGACCGGGAGGGGGCCCCCGTCGGCTTCGTCTCGGGAGCGATCGACCTCCTCTACAAGGACCCGGAGACCGGCCGTCTCGTCATCGCCGACTACAAGACCGACGAGGTGGAGACCGCCGAGCACGTCGCCGCCCGCGCCGCGGTCTACGCGCCGCAGGGGGCGGTCTACGTCCGGGCGCTGCGGGAGGCGCTGGACCTGGCGGAGGCGCCGCGCTTCGAGCTCTGGTTCCTGGCGGTGGGGCGGACCCTCACCCCCTGACCCCAACGCGCTGCCGGAAGCTTCCAACGCGCTGGCGAAGCTTCCAACGGCCCGTCGGAGTCTTCGGCGCGCTGTCGAAGCTTCCAACGGGCTATCGAAGTCTCCGATGGGCTGCCGGAGCTTCCGACTCGGTATCGAAGCTTCCGGCGCCCCATCGGAGCCTTCGGCAGGCTGTCGAAGGTTCCGGCGTGCCGTCGGAGTCTCCGGCGGGCTGCCGGAAGCTTCCAATGCGCTGTCGAAGCTTCCGATGGCCCATTGGAGCCTTCGGCGGGCTGTCGAAGGTTCCGGCGCGCTGGCGGAGTCTCCGGCGGGCCGACGGAAGCTTCCAATCCGCCGCCGGAGATCCCGGCGCGCCGTCGGAGCCTCCGCCAAGAGAAAAGCGCCTTCGAGGAAGCGCCCGGTCGCCGCGGATGCGGGACGGGGCGGTCGGATGCCATCCAGGCGCCGTGGATCTCGTCCAGGCGCCGTGGAGGTCATCCGGACCGCCCGGGAAGCTCCCGGGCGCTGCGGATCGCGTCCAACTCGTCGGGATGGAATCCGGAGGGCCCGGGAAGCTCCCGAGCGCTTTGGATGGCATCCAGTTCAACCGGATGGATTCCAGACGCTCCGGGAAGCTTCCCGAGCGTTCCGGATGGCGTCCGGTTCAATCGGATGGAGTCCGGGAGCGTCCGGAAGCCTCCCCCTCTCCCGGTGAGTGCCGGCCTGGAACACGCCCCCGCCCCCGCGTGTTGTTCCTTCCACGGGTCCCACCCATCTGGACGGCGGTCCCGCTAACTTCGATCCTTCAGAGGCCTATGAAGAAGAACCTCTCTCTCGCCCTCCTGCTCTCCCTGGTCCTCTCGGCCTGCGCGGCCGGCCCCTACGCCGCGACGCCGGCGGCGATGCCGTCCGTGGCTCCGGCGGCCTCCGCTCCGGTTCAGACCGCCGCCGCGGCTCCGGCGCCGGCCATCGCGCCCGAGCGGCTGGCTCAAGACCTCCCCTTCGACAAGAACCTGATCAAGGGGAAGCTCGACAATGGCCTGACCTACTACGTCAAGCGCAACCCGCGGCCGGAGAAGCGGGCCGAGGTCTGGCTCGCGGTCGACGCCGGGTCCGTGCTGGAGGACGAGGACCAGCGCGGGCTCGCCCACTTCATCGAGCACATGGCCTTCAACGGCACCAAGCGGTTCGAGAAGATGGAGCTGGTCAACTACCTCGAGTCGATCGGCATGCAGTTCGGCGCCGACGTCAACGCCTCCACCAGCTTCGACGAGACCATCTACACCCTGCGCGTGCCCACCGACCGGCCCGAGGTGATGAAGAAGGCGTTCGAGATCCTGGAGGACTGGGCGGGCGCCGTCAGCTTCGACGCCGACGAGGTCAACAAGGAGCGCGGCGTGGTCATCGAGGAGTGGCGGCTCGGCCGCGGCGCCGAGGCCCGCATCGAGGACAAGCAGCTGCCCATCCTCTTCAAGGGCTCCCGCTACGCCGAGCGCCTGCCCATCGGCACCCTGGAGGTCCTCGAGAAGGCCACCCCCGAGCAGCTCCGCCGCTACTACAAGGACTGGTACCGGCCCGACCTGATGGCCGTGGTGGTCGTCGGCGACATCGACCCCCAGCAGATGGAGGCGATGGTCAAGGAGCACTTCGGCGGCCTCAAGAACCCGGACAATCCGCGCCCGCGGCAGCTCTACGATGTCCCCACCGGCGGCGGCACCCGCGTCGCCATCACCACCGACCCCGAGGCCACGGACACCACCGTCGGCATCTACTCGGTGATCGACAAGCGCCCCGAGGGGCGGGTGGGCGACTATCGCCAGTCCCTGATCGAGAACCTCTACCACGACATGCTGAACTCGCGGCTGCGCGAGCTGACGCAGGGCGGCGTGCCGCCGTTCAGCTGGGCGGGGTCGAGCGCCGGCCGCTTCGTCCGCACCCGCGACGTCCTCTTCCAGATGGTCGCCGTGCCCGAGGGGGGGATCCAGGAGGGGCTCGAAGCCCTGCTCACCGAAGTCGAGCGGGTGCGCCGCCACGGCTTCACGGCCACCGAGCTCGAGCGGGCGAAGAAGGAGCTGATCCTGTTCTATGACCAGGCCGAACAGGAGAACGGCAAGCTCGACTCGGCGAACTTCGCCGCCGAGTACCTGCGGAACTTCTTCGAGGACGAGCCCGTGCCCGGCATCGCCTACGAGGTCGAGCTGGTGCGCGAGGTGATGCCGACCATCCAGCTCCCCGAGGTCAACCGCCTCGCCGAGGAGTGGACCGGCGGCGACCGGGTG
>DASPJI010000315.1:0-3264 GCA_035628695.1 Thermoanaerobaculia bacterium
CTCAACGTCTCGGCCAGGCTCTTCTCCGATCCGAGCCTGGCGGGACGGGTGCAGACGGCGCTGCAGGAGGCCCACGCCGGCGGCGAGCGGCTGGTGCTCGAGATCACCGAGAGCGCCCTGATGGAGGAGCCCGAGACCGCCACCGAGGTCCTGTCCCGGATCCGGACGCAAGGGGTCCAGGTCGCCATCGACGACTTCGGCACCGGCTACTCGTCCCTGAGCTATCTCCAGCAGTTCCCGATCGAAAGCCTCAAGATCGACCGGTCTTTCATCGCCAGGGTCGGAGAGCAGGGTGAGAACGCCGAGATCCTGCGCGCCATTCTCACCCTGGCCCGAAGCCTCGGCATCCGTGTCATCGCCGAGGGGGTGGAGACCGGAGAGCAGCTCGCGCAGCTCGTCGCCATGGGCTGTGACATGGCCCAGGGCTACCTCTTCTCGCCGCCGGTGGATGCCGGGACGGCGCGCGCCCTGCTCGCCCAGCCGCCCGCCTGGGCGGGCCTCCTCCGCCCATTCTGTCCGCGCCCGGCGCTGAAGATTGTCGGGCGGGGCTTCTGACCCCTGACTTCCGAGGAGACGTCACGATGGCATCCGAGATTCTCCAGTGGCCGTTGACGACCGCGTTCGCCGCCGAGCAGCGGGCCGCCCGCCTTGGCAATATCCTGGAGGAGACCACCGACGCCGTGCTCATGAAGGACCTCGCGGGCCGCTACCACTTCGCCAACCGCGCCGCCGCCCTCCTCCTGGGCCGCGGGCCGCACGAGGTGGTCGGCCGGAGCGATGCCGAGTTGCTCGCTGCCGACGCCGCGGCCGCGGTCCGCGACGTCGAGCGCCGGGTCCTCGACGCGGGGAGGACCCTCGTCCACGAGGAGACACGCACGGTAGACGGCCTGCTCCGCCAGTGCGTTTCGACCCGCGGCGTCTTTCGCAATGTGCACGGCGAGGTGACCGGCCTCTTCTGTGTCACCCGCGCCGCAGGAGGGAGCCGGGAGGTCGAGGCGGAGGTGGTCTCCCTGGCCGCGGAGGTGGAGACGCCGCAGGAGGCGGCCCTGATCCTGCGACCCTTTCACCTCCACGCCGTCGCCGCCCTGCTGCGCCAGCGGCGGGACCGGCAGGCGTCGTGATTTTTTTGTTGCTTAAATTTAGATGGTGAGCTACCCTGGTCGCTCCATCGAGGTTGCTATCATGCATACAGTCACCGAGGTCTGGGGACGGGAGTGGGAGGAGCATAGTCTGCCGTTGTTCGAGTTGCTCCAGCGGGCCGAGCGTGGGGGAGTGACGGACATCTGCCAGCTCCTGCGCCACGTCCGTCACTGCCGGACCACGCTGACCGAAGCGCCGACTCCCCGGCTCCAGGGGCTGGCCGTCCGTACCCTGGACGAGCTGTGGGAAGCGGCGCGGCTGACCCTGTACGGCGACCTGGGCCTGGCCGACGAGCATACGGCCGCGGCCTGGGGCCACGCCCAGAAGATCCACCAGCTCCTGTCGGACTGCTGACCCTCGTCCGTGTCCTGGACGATCCGTCCAGCTTTCACGCTCGCCGTTCCCTCCGCAGCTTGAAAATAAAGGTTTTCATGCGGGTATCGGCCTTGCAATGATCCGCTGTGTCCAACTTTTCGAGCCGGCGGTCCGTGGCGGCCGTCCAGGAGGAGAGCGACATGGATGCAGTTGCAGACCCGGAGTGTGCAATCGGCGGGGGGCCCCTCGATCCACGATCGTTTCTTGGGATCCTGTCGGGGCTATCCAACGAGGATGACGGAGAGAGCGGGGCTACCCTGCTGCTGCTGCTGCTGCGCCCCCGCTGGGGTGAGGCCGCGCCGCGGAGGGAGCTGGACGGGCGGCTCGCCGTCCGGCTGCGGGAAGAGCTGGATGTCCGGTACGAGCTGGGCCGCCTCGACGACGGCGGCCTCGGGCTCCTGCTGCGGACGCCGGACGAACCCGAGGCCGCCGCTTCGATCTTGCGGCGGGTGCGCGAGGCCGCCGTCGATGTCGCCGCGCCAGCGGCGGGCCTGGGCATCGGCGTCGCGGTCTATCCGCGGGATGGAAGGACGGGGGAAGCGCTCCTCGAGACCGCCAGCCGTTCGCTCTGGCTCTTCGAGCGGCTCACCCGGGAGGTCTGGCCCTGGCCGGAGGCTTCCTGCGCCGCGGCCGCGCCGCGCCCACGGATCTCAGATGGATCAGATGGAAAGGAAGAGAATCATGATTTCACTGCGTGAGGACTATCGCGTCCACGTCCACCCGACCACCGCGCGGCTGTTCCTGTGGAACCGCGAGCATTTGGAGGCTTCGTTCTATCTGCGCCCCGGCGCTACATTGGGCGGCGGCTGGGAAGGGCTGGGGGAGCGGCTGAATGATCCGGGGACACGGTTCCTCGCCTGCCAGATCGACGGCCGGGTCGAGCTCGTCCATCTGGACGCTCTCGCCTATGTGGAGGTGACCGGCGCCCTGCCGGAGGTGGCACGGCGGGAGATGGTCGGCGCCACGCGCCTGCCCGCCGCGCTGTCGCTGCGTTGCGGCCGTTCGCTGTCGGGCGAGTTCCTGGCCATCCTGCCGCCTGGTCGGCGCCGGCTGTCCGACCTGCTGAACTGCCACGACGAGCGCTTCCTGCTGCTGGTGAACCCGGCGGTCACGCGCTACGTCCACCGCGACGCCGTCGCGCGCGTCATTCCGGCGGACGATCCGGATCTGGAGCGTGACGAGGAGAATCTGGTCTAGTCCTCTTCGACCAGGTTCTCGAAACGGGCCTTGTTGGCCGCCTTCATGTAGGCGTCGCGGGCGGTGATGCGCCCCTCCTCGACGAGGGCCATCAGGGCGTCGTCCATGAGCTGCATCCCCATCGCCTTGCCGCCCTGGATGAGCGACAGGATCATCGGCGTGTTGCCCTCGCGGATGACGTTGGGCAGGCCCGGGGTCTTGAGCAGGATCTCGTTGACGGCGCAGCGCCCCTGGCCGTCGGCGGTGCGCAGCAGGAGCTGCGAGACGACGCCGGCCATGGATTCGGCCAGGGTGGTGCGGATCTGCGCCTGCTCGTCGGCCGGGAAGGCGTCGATCAGGCGGTCGATGGTGTTGGCGGCGCCGTTGGTGTGGAGGGTGCCGAAGACCAGGGCACCCATCTCGGCGGCGGTGACGGCGAGCGAGATGGTCTCCAGGTCCCGCATCTCGCCGACCAGGACCACGTCCGCGTCCTGGCGGATGGCCGAGCGCAGCGCCGCGCTGAAGCTCTCGGTGTCCGTCCCGACTTCGCGCTGGGAGAAGACCGACTTCTTG
>DASPJI010000316.1:0-6784 GCA_035628695.1 Thermoanaerobaculia bacterium
TGCGGGGCTCCGCGTAGGGAACGCCCAGCTCGGGCCGGGGGTGGAAGCCGGAGGTGGCCTCCGTCGCCGCAACGGCGCCGGCAGTGCCGGGCGCGAAGGCCGCGGCGGCCACGGTATCGGCCTCTGCGATGAGGGAGTCCAGGTCACGGGTGGCCACCACCACCTGCGGCAGCGGGCTGGCCAGCGCGCGGTCGAAGGCGGTGACGAGATCCTCCGCGCCGATGCCGAAAGCCTCCAGACCTGCCCGGAGCTGCGCCGCCAGAACCGGGTCCGCCGCCGTCACCTCCTGCCAGCGGAAGTTGCTCCAGCCCAGGCTCTGGACGAAGGAGGCTCCTTCGGCGTTCCGCGCCTGCGCGTAGGCGTCGAGGAAGGAGGCCGCGGCGCAGGTGTCCACCTGGCCGAAGCCGCCGGTGGCCGCGGTGCTGGAGCCGAAGAGCACGAACAGGTCGAGCGGCTCGTCCGCCAGGGCCGCGGCGAGCGCCAGAGTCCCCTGTACCTTGGGGCCGAGGACCTGCGCGGCCATGCCGTGGGTCTTCCACTGCGCCAGGCCCGCTCCCGGCCCGCCCGCCGCGTGAATCAGGCCATGCAGAGCGCCGAAGCGCTGCCGCACCTTCTGCACCGCCTCCTCGATCCGTGCCGGTGCCGGCATCGGCAACACCAGCAGCTCGCAGCCGGCGGCCTCCAGCGTCAGGAGTCGCCGAAGAGCCCGCGAGGTCGAGTCGGCCTCGTCGTGGGCCGACAGCCACTCGGCCCACTTGCCACGCGGTGGTGTGCCGGCGGGCACCAGCAGCGCCAGGCGGGCCCCCGCAGACCGGAACAGATGCTCCGCCAGGGTGAGCTGGGTCGTGTCCAGATCGCCGGTGACCAGACAGGCGCCGCCCCGCCGCAGCCGCGGCACCGCCGGCGCATCGGACGCCAGCCGCAACGGACGGAACCGCTGCATCCAGAGGAAACGGCCGCGCAGCGCGATCACCGGCGCCGCGGCCGCGGGCCCCAGCGGCGCCGTCAGCACAGTGGCCAGGCGCTCCGCCAGCTCCTCCAGGGGCCCGCCGGTCACGATGTCGACGGCCGCGGCGGTCAGATGCGGGTACTCCTGGGGGAGCACGCGGCAGGGCCCCAGCAGCGTCGCCTTTTCCGGCTGGAGCGTCTCGCCACCAGTTACCTCGAAGAGACCGTCGGCGACGGCCGCCAAGCGGATGGGCCGGGGCTCCAACTCGCCCAGAGCCTGCGCGATCCAGAGCAAGCTGTAGAAGCCGAGGTCCTGCACCTCGTCGATGGCGAGACGCCTCTCGCCAGTGACGCTCCACAGGTGGGCGATGCCGTCCGGCAGTCCCTCCGGTGAGCCGGCGAGAGCGCGGAACAGGGCGCGGTAACCCTCCGGGCTCCGCGGGTCGAGGACATAGAGCCCCGGGCCGGCGGCGGCGAACGGCTCGAGCCCGGGACCCGCCACGACGCGCGACACCCGCGCGCCTCCGGCCTCCAGGCGCCGGGCCAGCCGGTGCCCCAATTCGTCCCCCTCGCCGGTGAAGAGCAGCCAGTGGCGGGCAGCGGCTTCGCCAGCCGGCGCCGCGGCGCCGGCCGGCAGACGCTCCCATACCGGCGTCCAGAACCAGTCCTTCAAGTCCCGGCGAACCGGCGTGGACGCCAGGGATAGCAGCGACCCGGGCGCCGGCGGATCGACGAAGTAACGCCGTCGCTCGAAGGGATAGGTGGGGAGCGGCACACGGCGGCGCTGCTCGCCGCGGACCAGCTCCTGCCAGTCCGGCGCCACGCCCGCCAGCCAGAGCCGGCCCAGCGTCTCCAGGACGAAAGCCTGGTCCGAGACGCCATCGCGCCGGTCCGGCAGCGACGCCATCACCACCTGCCCGGCCGGCCCCCCGGGATGCTGACGGGCGAGCGTCGCCAGTGACTGGCCGGGTCCGACCTCGAGCAGTGCCCAGGGCTCACCTGGGCTGCCGGTCATCAGCGTCTCCAGCCCCTGGGCGAAGCGCACCGTCCGGCAAAGATGCCGCGCCCAGTACTCCGGATCGGTCGCCTGCTCCGCCGTGATCCAGGTGCCGGTGACGTTGGAGACGAAGGGGATGCTCGGAGCTCCGAGGCGGGGGCCCACCGTGGTGAGCAGGCGCCTGAACTCGGGGAGAACCGGCTCCATCAGCGGGGTATGAAAGGCGTGCGACGTCTGCAGCCGCCGGCAGGATACGCCGCGCTCCGCCAGCCGCCGCTCCAGATCCGCCACCGCCGCCGGCGTGCCGCCCACTACCGACAGCGCCGGCCCGTTGGCGGCCGACAGCGACAGCTCCGGCGCGGCGGCGAGGAGTGGCTCCATTTCGGCGGCCGGCAGCGGCACGGCCAGCATGGCCCCGGCTGGCAGCGCGTCGATCAGGCGAGCGCGCGCGGCCACGAACGCCAGGGCATCCTCGAGAGAGAAGACGCCGGCGAGGCAGGCCGCCACATACTCGCCGAGGCTGTAGCCGATCATCGCCCGCGGCCGGATTCCCCATGACTCCCACAGCCTCGCCAGCGCGTACTCAAAGGCGAAGACCGCCGGATGGGCAAGGGCGGTGCGCAGCAGAGGGTCCGACGTCTCGCCGGCGTCCGCAGCCGGCGACGGCGCCGCCAGCAGGCTGCGCAGGTCATTCTGGCGCTGTGCTGGATGCCGGCCGGCGGCGGCCTGGAGCCCGGCGGTATGGAGCAGCTCGCGCAGCCCGGTGCCCAGCTCCCGCAGGCCGGGGGCCAGCAGCTCGGCACAACGGTCGATGGCGGCGCGGAAGACCGGCTCCCGCTCGTACAGCTCGGCCGCCATGCCCGCATGGTGATCGCCCAGGCCCGGGAAGAGGAAGGCGACGCGGCGCTCCTCCGCGCCGGCCTCGCCGGTGGGGAGGAAGGCCGGATCGGCGCTCGTGAGAGCCGCCACGGCGTCTTCGCGGTCACGGCAGACCAGAACACGGCGGTGCCGGAAGGCCTTGCGGCCGACGCGCAGGGTATGCGCCACGTCCGCCAAACCCGGTCCGCCGAGGCCCGGGTCCGCCGCCAGACGGCGGGCGAGCCGAGCCGTCGCCTCGTCGAGCGCCGCCGGCGTCCGCGCCGACAACACCAGGAGCTGCCAGGGGCGCGACGGTGCGGCCGCCGACGAAGACGGCCGTGGCGGCGCCTCCTCGAGTACCAGATGCACATTGGTGCCGCCGATCGCCAGCGAGTGGACCGCGGCCCTGCGCACCCCGGCGGAGCCGGCCGGCCAGTCGCGCAGCGCCGTGTTGACGTAGAACGGACCGTCCTCCAGCCGCATGCGCGGGTTGGGCCGCTCGAAGTTGAGGCTGGGCGGAATCTGCCTGTGGCGCAGGGACTCCACTGCCTTGAGGAGGCTGGCGACCCCTGCCGCCGCGTCGGTGTGCCCGATGTTGGTCTTGACCGAGCCGAGGGCGCACGTGCCCCGCCCTCCCTCCGCCGACCGGTAGGCGCGGGTGAGGGCCTCGACCTCGATCGGATCGCCCAATGGCGTGCCGCTGCCATGGGCCTCGATGCTGCCGACGGTCGCCGGGTCGACCTGGGCCAGGGTGAGCGCCTCCAGCGCCACCTCGACCTGGCGCTCGATGCTGGGGGCCGTGTAGCCCGCCTTGGCCGCGCCGTCGTTGTTGGCCGCCGAGCCCAGGATGACGGCGTAGATCGGATCGCCATCGGCCAGGGCGTCACCCAGGCGCTTGAGCAGCACCACACCCACCCCCTCGCCGGCCACCGTGCCCTGCGCGCGCTCGTCAAAGGCGCGGGTGTGGCCATCCGGCGAGTGGATGCTCCCCTCCTGGAAGAGGTAACCGGTGCGCTGCGGGAAGGTCAGGGTGACGCCGCCGGCGAGCGCCATGTCGCACTCCCCCTCGAGCAACGCCTGGCAGGCGAGATGGACCGCCACCAGCGATGTCGAGCAGGCGGTCTGCACCGCCATGCTGGGACCGCGAAGGTTCAGCTTGTACGAGACGTGGGTGGTCAGGAAGTCCTTGTCGACGAAGAGGCGCGTCTGCAGGCCGCCGGCCGCCGTCAGCAGGTCGGGGCGGTAGGCGAGGTTCCCCGTGAGGTAGCCGTTGAACCCCGAGCCGCCGTAGACACCGACCCGCCCGGTGTAGCCGTGCGGGTCGTAGCCGGCGTCCTCGCAGGCCTCCCAGGCGCACTCCAGGAAGAGGCGCTGCTGCGGATCCATCAGCTCGGCCTCGCGAGGGGTGAAGCCGAAGAAGTCAGCGTCGAAGAGGTCCGTCCCCTCGACGATCGCCTTGGCCGGAACATAGTCGGGCCGGCGCACCAGCTCGGCGGGGAGGCCGGCCGCGGTCAGCTCCTCGATGCTGAAGAAGGTGACCGCCTCGACACCGTCGCGCAGCAGCTCCCAGAACCGGTCGGCGTCCGCCGCTCCGGGGAAGCGGCAGGAGCGGCCGATGATGGCGATCCGGTCGAGGTCTTCCATACGGTCTCTATCCATTCCAACGGGTCCTCTCGTCTTCGGCGTAGCGGTGGCGGCCTCACGGCAGGTCTTGGCTGGCGCGGTCGAGCCGCAGCTCGCGGCGGCGCGCCCGCCCTTGGCGGCGATCGTCGGCGCGCTGCTCCAGCTCCTCGGCGCTGGCCTCGGGGACCGGAGGGGCCGCGGGGGCCTCGCTCGTAGCCCAGGCCGCGCAGAGCAGCGCCACCGTCGGCGAGCGGAACAGGTCGAGCACCTGCACCGGCCGACCGAGACGCTCCTCGAGCACCGCCGCGACCCGCACCAGGCGCAGCGAGTGACCGCCCAGGTCGAAGAAGTTGTCGTTGAGGCCGACGCGCTCGATGCCCAGCACCTCACGCAGCACCGTGGCGACCGTCTGCTCGAGGGCGCTCTTCGGTTCGGCGTAGACCGTCTCCGGCCCGAGGCGCAACGCGCCCGGCTCGGGCAGGGCCTTGCGGTCGACCTTGCCGCTGGGGGTGAGCGGCAGCGTGCGGAGCGCCACGAAGTCCGACGGCACCATGAACTCGGGGAGCGCCTGGCGGACGAACCCTCGCAGCTCCTGAATCCCTAGATCCCCTGCCCCGTCCCGCGGCACCACATAGGCGACGAGGCGCCGCTCCCCGGGCGCGCCCCCCTTCGCCTCGCGCACCGCGACGGTGACCCCGGCCACCTGCGGGTGACGCGCCAGTACCGTCTCGATCTCCCCCAGCTCGATCCGGAAGCCGCGCACCTTGACCTGGTGGTCGATGCGCCCGAGGAAGTCGAGCCGGCCGTCGGGCAGCCGGCGCACCAGATCCCCTGTCCGGTAGAGGCGCGCCCCCGGCTCACCGCCGAAAGGATCGGGAACGAAACCCGCCGCCGTCAGCTCCGGCCGGCCGAGATAGCCGCGGGCGAGACCGGCGCCGCCGAGCCAGAGCTCCCCCGGGACCCCAGACGGGACGGGGCGCTGCCCGCGATCGACCACGTACGCCGAGGTGCCGGCGATCGGCCGTCCGATGGCGGGCGACCGGGGTGTGCCGTCGCTCTCGACCGCCACCCGCTCCCAGGTGGAATAGGTGGTGGCTTCCGACGGACCGTAGAGGTTGAAGACCCGGCCGAGCCGGGGCTCCGCAGCCAGCCGCGCCACGAGGGCCGGTGGGATCGGCTCGCCCGCCATATTGAGCGTCCGCACGCCGGCCGGGAGCGAGCGCCCGCGGGTCAGCTCCGCCGCCGCCGACGGCACGGTGTTGATCAGCGTCACCGGCGTCTCGTCGCCCATGGCCAGCAGATCGAGAGCGCTGTCGGCCAGCACGATGGTGCCGCCGCGGGCGAGCGGCAGGAAGATCTCGAAGACCGACAGGTCGAAGCAGATCGAGGTGGAGGCGAGCACACCGGCAAGGTCGGCGTCGGGGAAGAGCTCGCCCGCCCAATCGAGCAGCGCCACGGCGCTGCGGTGCTCGATCGCCACCCCCTTCGGCCGGCCCGTCGAGCCGGAGGTATAGATGAGGTAGGCGAGGTTGCCGGCGGTGGCGGCCTCTCGTGGGCCTGTCCCGTCGCCTACACCCTGGGGAACATCCAGCAGCACCGTCTCCGGGCCTGGGGGCAGCCGGTCCACCAGTCCGCTGCGGGTGAGGACCACCGGCGCCTGGCAGTCTTCGAGCGTCAGCGACAGGCGCTCGCGCGGATAGACCGGGTCCAGCGGCACGTAGGCGCCGCCGGCCGCGAGGATCGCCAGAAGACCGGCCACCAACTCCGGCCGCCGATCGAGGAAGACCGCCGCCGGCACCTCCGGCCCCACGCCCAACCGCCGCAGGTGGATCGCCAGGCCGTCCACCCGCCGCCGCAGCTCGCCGTAGGTCAACGTTCCCTCCTGCCAATGCAAGGCCGGCCGGTCGGGAGTGCGCTCCGCCTGACGGAAGAAGAGGCCGTGGAGCGTCGAGGCCGGCGGCGACCCGGCCACCTCGTTGGCCTCGATCAGCACCTGATGCCGCTCGGCCTCCGCGAGCAGCGGCAGCTCTCCGGCCGCCCTTCCCGGATGAGCGACGAAGCCGGCGAGCAGCGTCTCGAGCTGGCCGGCGAGGCGTAGCGCGGTGGTGGTGTCGAACAGGTCGGTGGTGTGCTCCACCGATCCGACGAGGCCGTCGGGCAGCTCCATCAGCGTGAACGTGAGGTCGAACTTGGCGCTGCCGATCTGCGGCGTCATCGTCGCCGGCGCCAAGTCGCTCAGGTCGGCCGGCAGCGGCGGTCGGTCGAGGGTGAACAGTACCTGGAAGAACGGTGTGAAGGTGAGGCTGCGCTCCGGCTCCAGGTCCTCCACCAGCTTCTCGAACGGCACGTCCTGGTGCG
>DASPJI010000317.1:0-4231 GCA_035628695.1 Thermoanaerobaculia bacterium
TGGGCTATGCCCTGGGCGGGCTCTTCCTCGGGCCGCTCCTCTTCACCCCGTTCGGCGCCGGCGGCCCCGAGCCGACCCTCCAGTCGCACGTACGCAACGCGCCGTTCCGCTTCTTCCCGATGGAGCTGTCGCTCCGCAACGTCCCCGGCTACGAGCGGTTCGTCATGGGAGGCCTGCGGATCATCGGGCGCAAGGATCTCTTCCTCCCCCACGGCGGCCCCCTCTGGGTGCGGGGCGCCAGCCGGACGGAGCTCTACGTCTCCAGCGCCGAGCCGATCGAGCGGATGGTCTTCCTGGTGCAGAGCATCGCCCCCAACAACCGGGTGACGCTGGACTCGGGGAGCAACCGCGAGGTCCTGTCCATGAAGCGCGGCGAGGAGCAGCGGGTAGAGCTCCCTCTGGAGCGACCGTTCCGCGTGCGCATCGTCGGCGGACGCAAGCTCTACTACTACCGTCTGGTGGTGACCACCAGCACCGGCCGCGTCCGCCACTGGACCCGCTTCTATCCCCCGAACTCCTGCCCCTACTTCGCCGAGAACGACGCGACGCGGGAGAACTTCTTCGTCGGCGCCGTGCTCACCTACATGGGGAGCGGCAAGCACCTGAACGCCGACCTCTACACCATCCAGTGGGGCAAGGTCGTGGCGCCGCGGCAGGTGCGGGCCGGCGAGATCTTTACCGTCGCCACCCGCCTGTTCAACCGCAGCGACGTCCCCTGGACGGCTGACGGGGCCGCGCGGGTGAACCTCTCCTATCACTGGATTACCGGCGGCCGGATGGTCATCCAGGACGGCGAGCGGACGCTCCTCCCCCTGCCGGTGCCGCCGGGCGGCCGGGTGAGCGTCCGGCAGCGGATCAAGGCGCCGCCGGAGCCGGGCTGGTACGTGCTGGAGCTCGATCCGGTGTTCGAGAACGTGGCCTGGTTCTCGGACGCGAACGGCGGCAACACCTACCGCGTCCAGGTCCAGGTTCTGCCGGCATTGCCGGCGGCCGCCCCGCCCACGGTGGCTCCAGCCGCTCCGACCACCCCCAGCGAGGACGCGGAGGAAGAGGAGACGGGGGATGCTCGATAACCTGCGCCAGGACAGCCTCCGGCTCCTGGAGATCAAGAGCAAGGCGTTCCCCTGGTACGTGATCGAGTCGCTGCTGTTCGAGAACGGTTACCAGGCCGTGGTGCTGCACCGCATCGCCCACTGGTTCAAGCGGCGCGGCATCCCCTTCTTCGGGCCGCTGTTCGCCCGGCTCAACCTCCTCCTGACGGGGGTGGACATCGGCCCGGGCGCCGAGATCGGTCCGGGGCTGCGCATCGCCCACGGCACGGGGCTGGTGATCGGCGGCTACGCCCGGATCGGCGCCGGGGCCCTCCTCCTCCACGGCGTCACCATCGGCTCGCCGCATCCCGGCCGGGTGGAGGCCATGCCCCGGATCGGTGACAACGTATTCATCGGCGCGGGCGCCAAGGTGATCGGCGACATCACCGTCGGCGACGACGTCTTCATCGGCGTCAACGCCATCGTCGCCCGGGACATCCCGAGCGGCAGCCGGGTGCTCAGCACGGCCGAGATCGACGTCGCGCCGCGCAAGGACCTGGACGGGGCCCTCTAGCGCGCCCGGTCCCCCGGCGCGATGACCGCCACCTCTTCCTCGGACACGCCGGGACCCGCGGCCACCGCCAGCGCGTCGTGGGTGTTGTTGGCGGTGACGACCACGTCGCCGGACGTGACCCGGGTGGGATCGAGGAACCGCAGCTCCACCTGGCTGGCGAGGTCCGGATCGTTCCGGAGCAGGCCGTCGATCTGGGCCGCCAGGGCGTCTCCCGCGGCCGGAGACTCCGGCCGGGCGGCGACCTCACCGGCGGCCGCGGCGGCCTGGTGCTCCATCATCTGCGGGCGCAGCCGGCGCCACAGGGCCTTCGCGTCTTCCCAGCGGTCTCCCGCGAGTTGGGCTCCGGCGAGCTCGGCGTCCTCCTCCCCCAGCCTCGCCAGATGCGGCAGCAGGGGTGTCAGGAAGCTCGCGAGCTCACGGGCCAGGGGGTGAATTTCCATACCGTCTCCTTCTTCTTAGATCTCGTTCTCATCGCCCGAGAGGGAGATGGTCACGGCGTGATCGCTGTCGCCCACCACCGTCCCCTCGCTGACGTTGCCACCGGGAACCACCTCGTAGCCGCTGGTGACCCGGCCCGGATCGAGGACCCGCTCGAGCTCGCCGGCGAGCTCCGGATCGCTCTCCAGGAGGGCCTCGAGGCGCGTCGCCAGGGTGTCCTGCACCTCGGGGTTCTCGGGCAGGGTCACGGCCGCCTCGCCGGCCCGGACGGTCTCCGGGGTCTCGGCCACGAGCGGCCCCAGCCGGCGCCAGAGCCTTCTGGCGTCCTGCCAGCGCGCCCCCGCCAGCTTCTCCCCCGCCAGCTCGCTCTCCTCCTCGCCCATCCTGACCAGATGCGGCAGCAAGGGGACCAGGAAGCTCGTCAGCGCCTCCGCCAGCGGTGAGATGTTCATGGCCGTCTCCTTCCCGGACAGCCTGCCCGGGCTCAGCGGGAGGAGGGTTGCAAGTGACGGTCCAGGAATCCCCGAGCCCGCTTCAGAAGGGCTCCAGACAGAACCCGGGCGAGTGCCGGCGGCGCCAGAAGGGGGCGTCCGGCCAGCGCCGCTCCGCCGCATAATGCTCGCGCAGCAGATCCAGATAAGCGCCATAGGCCTGCTGCATCACGTGGAGGTAGGCGAGAGGGGCCTCATCCCGGCCCTCCAGCAGGTCGGCCAGGGCGTGGCCGCCGTAGAAGCCCGACCCCATGGCGGACGCGATGCCGTGGGACGAGAGCGGGTCGTAGGCCGCCGCGGCGTCACCCAAGGCCAGCCAGCCCTCGCCCGCGATGACGTCGAGGCGGGAGCTCTCGGCCGGCAGAGGCCGTAGCGGCGAATTCAGGTGGTACCCGTGGGCCTCGACCCGCTCCCGGGTGGCCGCGGTCTGAGCCAGGCGTTCCCACCAGGCAGACGAGCTCTCCCTAGCGTTCAGGAGGGGACGCTCGAGGAGATCGCCATCGCCCAGGAAAGCCACGGCCAGCCGGCCGTCCGCCAGCAGGGCGGAGTACCACCAGCCCTCCGGGGTGGCCTCGACCAGGGTATAGGTGTCCGCCGCCGGGCTGGCGCTGGCGAGGAGGCCGGCAATCCCGACCAGGCGGTCATAGCGCAGCCGCCGCGCTCCGAGCCGCCGGGCCAGGCGGGCGGGACGCCCCGTCGCGTCGGCCACCAGCTCGACGTCCAGGCGCTCTGGAGCTTCGCCGGCGATGGCGAGCCGCCAGCCGCCGTCCATGGCGTCGCAGCTCTCGAGCCGGCAGCCCCACCTCCATTCGGCCCCGGCCTCCCGCGCCGCCTCGGCGAGCCGCGCCTCGAACCGCCGGCGGTCCACGTGCCAGCCTTCGCCGTACGGATCGGCCAGGAAAGAGCGCTCGCCCGGCTCGTCGGAGCCCCAGACAGACCGGTTCCCCTGCGAGCGGAGATGGCCGTCGGACTCCAGCCGGCGCTGGAGATCGAGATGCTGCAGGAGGGGGAGAATGCCCGGCGGCAAGGTCTCCCCCACCTTGAGGGCGGGCGCGGCGTGCGCCTCGAGGACCACCACCGGGACGCCGCGCCGCGCCAGGACGAGAGCGGCGACCGCGCCGGCAGGACCGCCGCCCACGATCGCCACTCTCGGCTGAGTGCCCATCCTCAGCGCTGATCCCGCTGGACGTTGCGGCGCACCGGATGCACCACCTCCTCCGGCTCCATATCGAGCTCCGCGGCGAGGGCGGCGCTGGACTTGGCCGCCAGCTTCGTCCGCAGGCTCATGGGCTCCGCCCGCTCCACCATGAGGAGCTGCTTCCAGGTGGCGTCGGAACGGCTGAACGACGGGTCGCGCTGGGTCTCGACCCAGTAGCGGTCCGGCAGCCCCTCTTCACCGGTCCCCACGGGCGCCGGCTGCTCGGCGACGATGCCCACCATATGCCAGTACTTGACCATGTTGTCGATACGCTGGAGGTACCCCGAGCCCTGGAGGTCGCGCAGCCAGAACTGCCGGTAGCCGAAGTGCTTGAGCCGCTGGACGGCGGGCAGGCCGGAGTCCGTGGTCCGCTCGAAGGCTTTGTGGCTGAGCACCTGATTGGGTACGCGCGCCGCCCAGAACGACGGCAGGGGGAGATAAGCGGAGGCGTCGTAGCCTGCCAGGCAGCTCGCCTCGTCCGTCTGCCAGGGGATGCCCA
>DASPJI010000318.1:0-4836 GCA_035628695.1 Thermoanaerobaculia bacterium
AGCGCGCGGGCCGAGCGCTGGATCGGCGACATCGAGAACCCCAAGTTCGCCCGGCGGCTGGAGGTGGTCGAGCAGCTCATCCCCATGGCCGAGGCCAAGGAGGTCCCCCTGGCCCGCTTCGCCAATGCCTGGGCCCTCCGCCACCCCGCGGTCAGCTCGGTCATCATTGGACCGCGGACCATCGAGCAGTTGGAGGACAGCTTGCTGGCCTTGGAGGTGGAGATCAGCGAAGAGGAGGCCCGGCGGATCGACGAGTTGGTGCCGCCGGGAACCTCCGCCCTCTGAATCAGCGCGCGACGAGCGCGGCGCCCTCGGCCGGGACCATCGTCGCGGCCGAGGTGCCGGCCTGGACGGCACCGGCCATGGCGGTCTCGACCACACGGCGGGCGCCGGCGAAGCGGCTCAGGTAGTAGGGCCGGGAGAGGCTCGTCACCACCACGCCCCGCTTCGTGGAGGCGGCGTGGACGAATTTGCCCTCACCGATGTAGATACCGACGTGGGAGATGCCCCGCTTGTAGGTGTCACGGAAGAAGATCAGGTCGCCGGGCTGCAGCTCGCCGAGGGAGATCTCCACCCCCTGCTGGAACTGCCCCGCCGCCGTCCGCGGCAGGGTGAGCCCGAGCCCGTCGTAGGCCGCCCGCACCAGGCCGGCGCAGTCGATGCCCTTGCGGCTCGAGCCGCCCATACGGTAGGGGACCCCCAGGAAGCTCATCGCCATCTGGACCGGGCTGCGCAGCCCGGTGGGAACGACCTGGACGATCGATGTCTCCGGTTGCCCGGCTTGAGGAGGAGGGATCAGGGCAGGGGTGAGAGCCGCGCCGCCAGGCGTGACAGAGAGGAGCCAGACCAGACCGCTGGAAACCCAGGTGCCGATCACGATGTCCACCTCCCCAGCACGATGCCGCTGCCTTGCCTCAAAAAGTCGTTGAACACGAGCATACTCGTCCTCCTTCCGGTACTCATCCATCAGTACAAGCCCTGTTCACTCCGGCCGGACAGGCCGGGGTATGGGCGTCGAAGAACAGCGCGCCGGATGACGCGAAGAGCTAGGCTCGGGACGGAGGTGCCCGTCCGCCGGTCAGCGACTGGGCCTCGAAGCGCGGGAGAGCTGGCTGGGGAGAAAAAGAGGCCGCGACAAGAGCTGGACGGTACGGCCGCACTTCAGGCTCGAAACCTGCATCCTCGGTACGCTGGAGATGCAGGCACCCGGGGCAGGCATCGGTGTCCGTC
Organism: Thermoanaerobaculia bacterium; assembly: GCA_035628695.1. GTDB lineage: Bacteria > Acidobacteriota > Thermoanaerobaculia > Multivoradales > UBA5704 > DASPJI01. The sequence goes on from DASPJI010000318.1 coordinate 1,231, forward strand.
CGGGCCTCTTCGACGACAGAGACCGAGACGGAGGCCGCCCGGGGCGCGCCGCCGGAGTGTCCGGCATGGGCGTAGGCCCCCAGGAGCATGCCAGCCAGCGCAAAGCCCAGGCTCAAAGCCGACAGGAGTCTGCGCCGGCTCGTTCCACCGACGTGGGTTTCGAGCACGCACGCTTAGATAGCACACCGTCTCTAAGGTGGTCAACCCTTCAGGAGCGATCTGTCTCTCATTCGTACCGCAGCACCACGATGGGGTCCAGCTCCGTCGCCCGCCGCGCCGGCAGCAGGATCGCCGCCATTGCCACCAAGCCCAACAGCGCCGAAGTCGTGCCGAAGGCCACCGGATCGGTGGGGCTGACGCCGACCAGCATGCCGGCCGCGAGCCGTGTGGCGAAGAAGGCCAGGAGGAGCCCGAGCAGTCCGCCCGCGGCCACCACCTTCATCCCCTGCCCCAGCACCAGGCCGAGCACGTCGAGCTGACGCGCGCCGAGCGCCATGCGGATCCCGATCTCCCGCGAGCGCAGGGTGACCGAGTAGGACATCACCCCATACAGACCCAGGGCCGCCAGCGCCAGGGCCAGGGCGCCGAAAAGCGCCAGGAGCGTCGCACCGGCCCGCGGCGCCCACAAGGAGTCGTCCAGGAGCTTCGTGACGGTGGAGACGTTCACCAGCGGCAGCTCCGGCGCCATCGCCCGGACCTCCCTCTGGATGGCGGGGAGAACTGCTGACGGATCGCGCTCCGCCCGGGTCACCAGCGTCAGGCCGGTCGTGGAGCGCTGCTCCAGCGGCTGGTAGATATAAGGTTGGGGGTCCTCCCCCAGGTTGCCGTACTTGATGTCGCGCACTACGCCGGCCACCTCGACGGAGAACGCGTCGCCGAAGAACTTGAAGCGCTGCCCCACCGCGTCCTTCCCCGGCCAGAGCCTCTCCGCCATGGTCTGATTGATCACCACCACCGGCACGGCGCCCTCGCGGTCCCGCTCGTCGAACAGGCGGCCCCGCACCAGCGGCACGCCCATCGTCGAGAAGTAGCCGGTCCCCACCAGGTTCACCGGGATCAAGGTGCCGTCCTCCTGTCCTCCCCCTTCGAGGAAGACCGAGCGCAGGAAGGTGCCTTGGAACGGCCCGGCCTGGGCCAGCGCCGCGGACTCGACGCCGGGGATCGCCGCCACCCGCGCTGTCAGATCGCGCAGGAACTGCTCGGTCCGCGGCGCGTCCCATCCCTGGAGCCCGGCGTCGAAGGAGACGACCGCCAGCCGCGAGGGGTCGAACCCCGGATCGATCTCGCGGGCCTCTCCGAGGCTGCGCAGGAACAGACCCGCGGCGATGAGCGACAGCAGCGACAACGCCATCTGACCGGCGACCAGGAGGTTCCGCAGGTTGAAACCACGGCGCCCCTCGGCCGGCGGCGCCGCCTCGTTCTTGAGCGCCGAGACCAGCTCCGGCCGCGAGGTCTGGAGCGCCGGCACCAGCCCGAACAGCAGCCCGGTGAGGAGCGACACGGCCACGGTGAAGACGAGGACCAGCGGATCGAGCCCCAGGTCCAGCGTCACCGCGACCGGGAACGGCAGGCTGGGGAGGAAGGCGAGGAGTGCCCGGCGGGCCCAGACCATGAGCAGCAGGCCGACGGCGCCGCCGAGCAGCGCGAGCAGCAGGCTCTCGGTCATGAGCTGGCGGAGCACCCGGCTCCGCGCCGCCCCCTGGGAGAGGCGGATGGCGATCTCCTTGCGGCGCGACGCGGCCCGGGCCAGCAGCAGGTTGGCGACATTGGCGCAGGCGATGAGCAGCACCAGCCCCACCACCACCATGAGCAGCGTGGACGCCGCGACCACCCCCTGCCGGGTATCCGGGTCCACCGTGGCCAGCGGCAGCGGGACCAGGTCGATCCCCCGGCCCCGGTTGTCATCGGGGAAGTCGCGCTCCAGCCGCTGGGCGATCCCCGCGAGGTCCGCCCGGACCTGCTCCAGCGACATCCCCGGCGCCAGCCGGCCGACGGCGTTGACGAACAGCCCCCGGCGCTCGTCGTACCAGTTGATGGAGTCGTCCGGCTTGATCTGCCGGTTCATCGCCATAGGGATCCACAGCTCCGGCCGGATCCCCACCTGAAGGCCGGTGAACGTGGCCGGGGCGACGCCGATCACGGTATACGAGCTGCCGTTGACCCGGATGGTCTTGCCCACGGCGCCGGGGTCGGCGCCGAGCCGCTCCTCCCAGAAGCGATGGGAGACCACCGCGACCGGATGAGCGCCGGGCGCCCCGTCCTCCTCCGGCAGGAAGGTCCTGCCGAGCGCCGGCTCGATCCCCAGGAGGTCGAAGTAGTTGCCCGAGACGAGCTGGCCGAACGCCAGCTCCGCCTCGCCGCGTCCGGTCGCCACGCTCATCGGCGTCCAGTCGTACCCCAGGACGCCGGAGAAGACCCGGTTCTGCTCCCGGTAGTCCTTCCAGTTGAGGTGCGACAGCTGCCCGAGGCCGGGGTTCTTGACATCCTTGTTATAGATTGCCACCAGCCGGTCCGGCTCCTCCACCGGCAGCGGCCGCAGCAGCAGGGCGTTGACCAGGCTGAAGATGGTGGTGTTGGCGCCGATCCCCAGGGCGAGCGAGAGCACCGCCACCAGGGTGAAGGACGGCTTCTTGGCCAACGTGCGGACGGCAAAGCGCAGATCCTGGCTCAAGTGCTCCATGGGGAGGCCTCCTCAGCTCTCGCTATCCTACGGTGGAACCGCGATCCCGGTTTCGGTCGCGATAGGATGTTCCTCGAAACGGGAGGGAGAGCCATGGGCGACTTGAGAGGCAGGACCCTGTTCATCACCGGCGCCAGCCGGGGCATCGGCAAGGCGATCGCGCTGCGGGCCGCGGTCGACGGCGCCAACATCGTCATCGCGGCCAAGACCGCCGAGGAGAACCCGAAGCTGCCGGGCACGATCCACTCGGCGGCGGCCGACGTGGAGGCGGCCGGGGGCAAGGCCCTCCCTCTTCAGGTGGACATCCGCGACGAGGAGCAGGTCCGGCAAGCCGTAGAGCGGACCGTCGAGACCTTCGGCGGCATCGACGTTCTGGTCAACAACGCCAGCGCCATCAATCTCACCCCGACGCTCCAGACGCCGATGAAACGGTTCGATCTCATGTGGTCGGTCAACGCCCGGGGCACCTTCGCCTGCTCCCAGGCCTGCATCCCGTATCTCGAGAAGTCGTCCAACCCGCACATCCTGACGCTGTCGCCGCCGCTCGACCTGGACCCGAAATGGTTCGCGCCGCACGTCGCCTACACCATCGCCAAGTACGGCATGAGCCTGTGCGTGCTGGGGCTCGCGGGCGAGCTGCGGGGGAGGGGAATCGCCGTCAACGCGCTGTGGCCGCGCACCACCATCGCGACGAGCGCCGTGAAGAACCTTCTGGGCGGCGAGGAGATCGTGCAGGCGAGCCGCACGCCGGAGATCCTGGCCGACGCGGCCTATGCGGTCTTCCGCAAACCCTCTCGAAGCTTCTCCGGCCACTTCCTCATCGACGATGTCTTCCTGAGCGAGGAGGGCGTGACCGATTTCGAGAAATACCGGGTCGACCCCGCCAGGCCACTGATGCCGGACTTCTTCGTGCCCGACGATGTTCC
>DASPJI010000319.1:0-3322 GCA_035628695.1 Thermoanaerobaculia bacterium
CCGATGTGGGCGTGACGGTCGCGGCGTGAGGCGAAGGGCTTCACCGAGTCGTTGACGTGGAAGCAGCCGAGGACGTCCAGGCCCAGCCGCTCCTCCACCTCAGCCAGGAACTCTTCACGTCCGGCGGCCTCGTGGATCGGATAGCCGGCGGCGAAAGCGTGGCAGGTGTCGAGGCAGACGCCGACGCGGTGCGGCGCCGAGACGAGGGACCGGATGCGCTCCAGGTGCTCCAACCGGCAGCCGAGGCAGGTCCCCTGCCCCGCCGTGTTCTCCAGCAGGACGCGGGTGGCGATCCCCGGCATCTCTGCCGGTACAGCGGCGAGCACCCTGTCCAGCGCCGCGACGAAGCTGTCGATCCCCGCCTCCTCCCCCTTTCCCATGTGGGCCCCGGGGTGGAGCACCAGCCCCTGGACCCCGAGACGGGCGCAGCGCACCAGCTCGTCGGCGAGGGCGGCCTCGGACCTTTCCAGGACCAGCGGGTCGGTCGCCGCCAGGTTGATGAGATAGGAGGCGTGGGCGACCAGCGGACCGACGGCGCTGGCGCCGTGGGCGGCGCGGAAGCTCTCGGCCTCCTCGTCGGCCAGGTCCTTGCCGCGCCACTGGCTGGCGTTCTTGACGAAGACCTGCATCGCCGTACACTCCAGCTCCGCCGCCCGCGGGAAGGCGCTGCACAGCCCGCCCGCCACCGAGACGTGGGCGCCGAGCGGGGGGAGGGCCGGGAGAGTCGGGGACGGGTCCTGCCGTCCTGGGTGCCGTCCTGCCATGGGCCGGCGATTGTACGCCCGCTTTGGTACACTGCGCCCCATGCTCTCGAGGCTCCTCCGCGGTCTGCTCTACCTGGTGTACGGCCTCGTGGTCGTGACGACCTTCGCCCTCGCGGCCTATGTCTCCTTCAGCCTTTTCGTGCGCAGCGGCACCACCCGCGTGCCGCCGGTGCGGGAGATGGCGCGCGCCGAGGCCACCGCGCTGCTGGCCGACCAGGGGCTGCGCATCCGCGCCGCCAAAGAGGGGCGCTATGACGACAAGGTGCCCGTCGGCCGGGTGGTGCGGCAGCAGCCCGACGCGGGGACGTTCGTCAAGCGCGGCAGCAGCGTGCAGGTCATCTTCTCCAAGGGGCCGCAACGCGTCGAGGTGCCGGACCTCGCGGGCAAGAACCTGCCGGCGTCGCAGGCCGCCCTGTCCGGCGCCGGCCTCGCCCTGGGACAGCTCCTCGGCGCCTTCTCGCGCGACGCCGCGGAGGGCACCGTCCTCGGCCAGGACCCCGGCCCCGGCGACGCCGTGGCACCGGGCACGCCGGTCAACATGCTCCTCGTCATGTCCGTGCAGCGCGAGCGCTACGTCATGCCCGACCTGGTCTACCGCAACTACGATCAGGTGCTCCCCTACTTCGAGCGCTACGGCTTCCCGCTCGGCAGCGTCAAGTACGAGCGCTACGAGGGGGTGGCGGCGGGCGTGATCCTGCGCCAGTACCCGCTGCCGGGCCATCCGTTCACCAAGCAGGACAACATCTCCCTGGTCGTCGCCACGGCGGAGAGCCCCGAGCTCGAGCCGGCGATGATCACCCCCGCGGAGCCGATCTCCCGATGAAGCTCGCCCCGTCCATCCTCGCCGCCGATCTCGCCGACCTCGCCGGGGCCGTGGCCCTCTGCGAGCAGGGCGGGGCCGAGATGATCCACTTCGACGTCATGGACGGGCACTTCGTTCCCAACCTGACCTTCGGCATCCCGGTGCTCGCGGCGCTCCATCGCCGCACCCGGCTGCCGCTCGACGTCCACCTCATGGTCGAGGACCCCGACCGGCTGCTCGACGACTACCTGGCCGCCGGCGCCGCGCGGGTGGCGGTGCACTGGGAGGCCGCCCCCCATCTCGACCGCACCCTCGGCCGTATCCGGCAGAAGGGGGCCCGCGCCGGCGTGGCGGTCAACCCCGCGACGCCGGTGGAGATCCTGGTGGACACCCTCCCCCGGCTCGACTACGTGCTCCTCATGTCCGTCAACCCCGGGTTTTCCGGCCAGAAGTTCCTCCCCCGGGCTCTGGACAAGGCGCGCCGGCTGGCCGCGATGATCCGCGACGCCGGCCTGTCCGTCGAGATCGAGATGGACGGCGGCATCGATCGCGGTACCATGAGGGATGTGGTCGCGGCCGGAGTGGAGGTGTGCGTCGTGGGTTCAGGAATCTTCGCGGCCGGTGATCCGTTGGCGACCATGTCCGAGCTGCGCGAGCTGGCTCGGCCGGAGAGGCTATGAAACGACTCTTTCTATTGCTGCTGACCCTGGGTCTGACCACCGCCATCGGTGCCTGCCGTAGCGGCGGCGCCGCCGAGGACCCGATCCTTCGTCTCTCGGCCCAGGAGTCCATGGAGATCGGCAAGGATCTCCTGGCGAAGGAGAAGTACGCGCGCGCCCGCCCGTACCTCCTCCACGCCTACGAGGTCGAGCCCAACTCGGCCATGGGACGCGAGGCCCTGCTGCTGAGCGCCGACACCTTCTTCCTCGAAGGCGCCTCGCAGAACTACGTCCAGGCCGAGGCCAAGTACCGCGACTTCCTCAACCGCTTCCCCACCAGCCAGCAGGCGCCCTACGTCCAGTTCCAGATCGCCAACAGCCTCGCCAAGCGGATGGAGAAGCCCGACCGGGACCAGACCACCACCCGTAAGGCCCTGGAGGCCTACCAGGAGCTGATCCGCATCTATCCGACCAGCGAGTACGCCGTCCAGGCCCAGCTCCAGATCGAGAAGGTGCGCGCCAACCTCGCCGAGCACGAGTTCGTGGTCGGCCGCTTCTACATGCGCTACGGCGCCCCCGGCGCGGCCATCCAGCGCTTCGTGGAGCTGCTGGCCAACTATCCGCAGTACGGCGAGCGGGACAAGGTGATCTACAACCTCGGGCTCGCCTACGAGCGCAGCGGCCGGTCCATGGACGCCATCAAGACCTTCGACCGGCTGCGCGCCGAGCACCCGCAGAGTTCGTTCATCGCGGAGATCCCCGAAATCCGGCCCGCCGCGGCCACGGGCGGCGACAAGGACATCAATAAGGAAAAGGCTTCGGAGGTAGGTTGATGATGCGACACGCCGGATGGCTCTTGCTGTTCTGCCTGCCGGCCCTGGGCTGCGCCGGCTCCGCCCTGCGCCCGGACGACTCGACGCAACAGGAGGTCCAGGAGCTGCGCGCCCGGCTCATCGAGCTGCAGCGCAAATCCGCGATGAACGAGGTCGAGCTCGCGCGGCTGCGTCAGCAGGTGGCCGAGATGGAGGGCGGCGGCGGAGCGCGCCCCGCCTCGGCGCCCGCCACCACCGCCAGCCGCAGCACCTCGCCTTCCGCCG
>DASPJI010000320.1:0-12461 GCA_035628695.1 Thermoanaerobaculia bacterium
CGACATCCGCAAGGCGCAGAACCTGCTCCAGGGGGCAGGATGAGGCCCTCACCCCCTGGCCCCCTCTCCCGCCTCCCCAACCCCCTTCCCGGGAGAGGGGGAAGAGGAAACTCTAGTCAGCAGGGGGCGGTGGTGCCTCCCCCCCTGGGAGGGCGGGCGGTAGGGAGCGGGGGAGGTCAGGAGGGGGGTTCTCTCCTGCGGCGCCTCGCCGCCGTCCTCGCCCTCGCCCTCCTGGCCACGGGCTGCAACCGCTCCGGAGACGATACCGGTGCCGTGGGGACCTTCCCCGGCTCCCCCATCATCATCATCTCCATCGACACGCTACGCTCCGACCGCCTGCCGGCCTACGGCTACCAGGGGGTGGAGACGCCGGCCCTCGACGCCCTGGCGCAGGATTCCGTCCTCTTCGAGCGCGCCTACAGCCACGTGCCGCTGACGCTGCCGTCGCACGCCTCGCTCCTCACCGGCGTGCTCCCCACCCGCCACGGCGTGCGCGACAACATCGGCTACCGGCTGGACGCCGCGAAGTTCACCCCCCTCCAGGAGGTGCTCCGCCAGGCGGGCTATGCCACCGGCGCGGCGGTGTCGGCCTACGTGCTGCGCGCCGAGACCGGCATGGACAAGGGGTTCGACCTCTACGAGTCGGGGATCGACGTCAAGCCCTCGGAGGCGCTCGGCCGCAGCCAGCGGAGCGGCGGCGAGACCGCGCGGCGGGCGCTCGACTGGGTGAAGACCCTGGAGACGCAGGAGGGGAAGCCGTTCTTCCTCTTCCTCCACCTCTACGAGCCGCACACCCCCTACGAGCCGCCGGAGCCGTTCGCCTCGAAGTACCGGGACCGCCCCTATGACGGCGAGATCGCCGCCGTCGACGCGGTGGTCGGCGGCTTCCTCGACGAGCTGCGGCAGCTCGGGACCTACGACGACGCCATCATCGTCCTCACCTCGGACCACGGCGAGGGGCTGGGGGAGCACGGCGAGCGCGAGCACGGCATCTTCCTCTACCGCGAGTCGCTCCAGGTGCCGCTGCTGGTCAAGCTCCCCGGCGCCCGGCGCGGTGGCACGCGGGTCGCGGCGCCGGTCCAGCTCGTGGACGTCATGCCCACGGTCCTGTCCCTCACCGGCCAGAAGGCGCCGGCCAGGGAGCCGCTTGACGGCACCTCCCTCTTCGAGGTGGACAAGGAGGGGGCGCCCCAGCGGGCGCTCTACGCGGAGACCTACTATCCGCGCCTGCACATGGGCTGGAGCGAGCTGACCTCGGTGATCCAGGACCGCTTCCACTACATCCACGGGCCGGACCCCGAGCTGTACGACATGGTGGCCGACACCGCCGAGGCGGCCAACGTCCTCACCCGGGAGCGCCGGGTCTACGCGGCCCTGCGCCAGGAGGCCGAGGCGCGGGAGCGCCCGCTCCAGGCGCCGGCCGAGGAGGACCCGGAGACGGCGGCCAAGCTCGCCTCCCTCGGCTACCTGGGCACGGCGTCCGTGGCCGAGGGGCCGCTCCCCGATCCCAAGAGCCGCATCCACACGCTGCGCGACTTCGACGTCGCCCTGAGCCACTTCTTCCGGCAGGAGTACGCCGAGGCGGTGCCGGCCTTCCAGCGGGTGCTGGCGGAGAACCCGCGGATGGCGGACGGCTGGGAGAACCTGGGGCAGTCGCTCCAGAAGCTCGGCCGCAGGGAGGAGGCGCTCGCCGCCTACGAGAAGGCGATGGAGGTCTCCGGCGGCTCCGGGCACGTCGCCCTGGCCACCGGCTCGCTGCTGCTGGAGATGGGCAGGCTCGGCGAGGCCCGGGCCCACGCCGAGCTGGGGCTGCCCAGCAGCCCGGCGGCGGCGCGCAGCCTGCTCGCCCGCGTCGCCCTCGAGCAGGGGGACGAGGCCACGGCGGAGAGGGAGGCGCGGGCGGCGCTGGCGGCGCGGGGCTCGCGCATCGGGCCGCTGATCATCCTCGCTCAGGTGCTGCAGGCGCAGGGGAAGCTCGAGGAGTCGCTGGAGCAGACGCGCCTCGCCGAGCAGGAGCTCTCCCGCATGGAGGGGGACCGCAAGTTCGCCGGCCTCTTCTTCGTCCAGGGGGACACGCTGGCGCGCATGGAGCGCTTCGCCGACGCCGAGCGGGCCTTCCAGCGCGAGATCGCCGACTTCCCCGGCAGCCCCGGACCCTACTCGCGCCTGGCGGTGATCTATGCGACCCAGGGGCGGCCGGCGGAAGCGGTCGGCATGCTCCGCCGCATGGTGGAGACCAACAACTCCCCCGCCGCCTACGCCGAGGCGGTCAAGACGCTCCGCATCCTCGGCGACCCGGCCGGCGCCTCCGCCCTCCTGCGCCACGCCCTCACCCAGTTCCCCGGCAGCCCGGAGCTGCGCGCGCTCGCCGGATAGACGGCCGGATAGGAGACCTGACTCATGAGATGGACCGCCCTCGCTCTCGTAGCCCTCCTCTCCTCCGCTCCCCTCGCCGGCCAGACGGCTGGACAGACGCCCCCCTCCTCGCCGGCGCCGCCGGCCGCCAACCGCGCCATCCAGGAGGCGATGCAGAAGGTGGAGGCCGGCGACCTGGCCGGCGCCATCCAGGGGCTGGAAGCCGCCGTGACTCCCGGCGCGACCCCGAGGGTGACGGCGCTCCTCGGCACGCTCTACGTCGAGGCCGGCCGTGCCGCGGACGCCACGCGGGTGCTGAAGCCGCTGGCGGACCGCGAGGACGCCGAGCCCGCCGTGCTCTACAACGCCGGCCGCGCCGCCCTCGCCCAGGGGCAGGCCGCCGAGGCGCGGCGCTACCTGGAGCGCTCGCTCGCCAAAGAGCCGTCCTCGCCGGCGGTCCGCGAGCTGGGGCTCGTGCTGTCGCGCCAGGGCCAGGTGGTGGACGCCTACCGGCTGCTCCGTCCGTGGGCCGTGCGCAATCCGCGGGACCAGGAGGTCAGGCTCGTCGCCGCCACCCTGGCGCTGCGCCTGGAGCGGCCGGGCGAGGCCGAGGAGCTGGCCGCCGGCTTCCCGGAGACCGACCCCGCCATCCGCCTGCTCCGTGGCGAGGCGCTGGTCCAGAAGGGGGACGGCCAGGGGGCCCTGGCGGTGCTGGCGCCGATTCGCGAGCAGCACCCGCCGGGCATGGACCTGGAGGTCCGCCGCGCCCTGGCGGAGGCGCATCTCCTCGCCGGCCAGCCCGCCCCGGCGGTCGAGCTGCTCGCCGGCCGCGCCGTCACGCCGGCCCTCGCCGCGATCCTCGGCCGGGCCCAGCGCCAGGCGGGGGACCTGAAAGCGGCGGCGGCCACCCTGAAGCCGCTGGCCGACCAGCTCCCCGCCGGACCCGAGGGGCTGGGAGATCCGCGCCCGGCCGCCGCGGTCGCCCGGGAGTACGGCCTGGTGCTCCGCGCCTCGGGCGAGGCCGCCGCCGCGGCCGCCATGCTGGAGAGGGCGACGCGGCTCCATCCGACGAGCGTCGAATCGTGGCAGGCGCTGGGCGAAGCCTTCGCCGCCGCCGGCCGGGCCGGCGACGCCCGCGCCGCCCAGGCGAAGGTCCGGGAGCTGACCGCCGCCCGCGAGGCGGCGGCGAAGATCACCGCCGAGAGGCAGGCCGCGGCGGCCCGGGAGGCCCAGACAGCGCCGGGGCCGGCGCCGGTCGCCGGCCCCGCCGTCGAGGCCCAGCGTCTGCTCGCCGCGAACAAGCCCGAGGAGGCGCTGGCCGCCGCCCGCCAGGGGATCGCGGCCCATCCCGACGACCTGGAGCTGCGCGCCGCCGAGGTGCGCGCGCTCCTCCTCCTCAAGCGCTGGCAGGACGCCCTGAAGGCCGCCGAGGCGGCGGTCAAGGCCGCGCCCGCCGACGCCGACGCCGTCTATCTGCGCGGCGCCGCCAGGATGGCCCTCCACGACCGCCAGGGCGCCGAGCAGGACCTGCGCCGCGCCCTCGATCTCGCTCCCCGGCACATCGCCGCGCTGAACGACCTCGGCGTGCTCCTCACCCTCCAGGGGAAGAAAGACGAGGCGAAGCGGATGTTCCAGCGGGTGCTGGAGGTCCAGCCCGGCAATCCGGTGGCGACGGCGAGCCTGAAGCAGCTCCAGTAGGCCTCACCCCCCGGCCTCCGCTATCTCGTCCCGGCCATCTGGATCCCATCCCTTCGAGCTGGACGCGATCCGAGGCGCTCGGGAAGCTTCCCGAGCGCTCCGGATGCCGTCCAGGCGGCTCGGATGCAGTCCGAAGCAGGCGGAAGCTTCCCGGATCGTCCGGACACCGTCCGAACGGCCTGGACGCGATCCGCAACGGCGGGAAGCTTCCCGGAGCGTCCGGAGGCCGTCCCGGCGGTCTGGACGCCGTCCGAGACGTTCAGGAAGCCTCTTCAAGCGTCCGGGCGGGGTCGACGGCGCCGTCAGCTCGGCGGCGGGACCGTAGTCCGGAACCCAATGATTCCGCGGGTCCTCCTTCACTTTCTGGATCTCGTCGGGAGTGGGAGTGAAGAGGCCCGGGCGCAGTGCAGTGCCCTGTACAATGAGGGAGCGCCAGGAGCCTTGCGCTGCCAGGAAAGGAAAAGACGAGATGACGAGCCTCCCGCAACAGGCTATCGCCCAGATCGAGAAGCTGCCCGCGGCAGACCAGGATGCCGTCGCTGCCCGTATCCTTGCGGATCTGGAGGATGAAAAAGCCTGGGCGGCGAGCTTCCAAGCCACCTCCGCGGATCAGTGGGAGCGTTTGGCGGCGATGGCCCGACGGGAGATCGAAGCAGGCGATACCGTGCCGCTGGAGGATGTGTTCCCGGTCAAGGCGACCGGCGAGTGAAGTAGCGTCTCCAAGGAGTTCAGAAAGAGGCTCGACCGGCTCCCTGCCACCATTCAAGAGCAGGCAGCGCAGGCGTACGCGCTCTGGGTCTCGGATCCCTTTCACCCGAGCTTGCAATTCAAGCGGATCAGCCCATCACAGCCGATCTTCTCGGTCCGCATCGGCATCGGCTATCGGGCCCTCGGCCTGCGGCACGGAGAGCAGGTGGACTGGCTCTGGATCGGCTCCCACGCGGAATACGACGCCCTCCTGAAGCGGCTCTGAGGATCGGCAACCCCAGCCAGAGGCCGCTCGCTCCACCTCAGCCAGTGCTCTCTCCCACAGCTACAGGAGCCGCTCGCCTTCAGACAGAAGCCTCTGGGAGCGGGAGAGGGGGCCGGGGGGTGAGGGCCTACTGCCACAGCTCCCGCAGGAACGCCTCCGCCTCCGCCCGCCGCCCCTGCTCGGCGGCGTTGAGGAGGAGCAGCCGGGCGGCAGGCTCGATGCGGGGGTCGCGCTGGAGCAGCGCCCGCAGCTCGCGGTCGGCGTCGGCGGGGCGGCCCTGGAGACGGGCGAGGGTGGCGCGCTGGAGGACGACCCCCGGCGCGTCCGTCCCCATCAGCTCCTCCAGGCGCCGGACGGCCCGCTCCGCCGCCGCGGCGTTCTTCGCTTCCAGGGCCAGCATGGACAGCGTGATCCAGGCCTCCGGATCGTCCGGCGCTCCCGCCACCGCCCTCTCGGCGAAGGGGACTCCACTCTCCGGCCGCTGCGCCGCCCCTTCGAGACGGGCGAGGCCCAGATTGGCGGCGGCGTTGTTCGGGTCCATCGCCACCACCTTACGCAGCAGCGTGTCGGCCTCCATCACCTCCCCGCGGGCGAGCAGCAGCGTCCCCAGCTCGGTCATCGCGGCGACGTGGTCGGGCGCCAGCTCCACGGCGCGCCGGAACGCGGCGACGGCCCTCTCCACGTTCCCGGCGGCGCGGTAGGCGATCCCGAGGTTGTAGTAGCTGCGGGAGTAGGCGGGGTCGAGCCGGGTGGCGGTGGTAAAAGCCTCCTCGGCGCCGGCGAGGTCCCCCTGCTTGACGCGGACCTTGCCGACGCCGTTCCAGGCCAGGGCGGACTCGGGGCTCCGTTCGAGGGCGCGGCGATAGGCGGACTCGGCGGCGGCCAGATCCCCCTCGTTCTCCAGCGACTGGCCGCTCATCACCCACTCCTCGGTGAAGTCGCGGCTCGGCTCGTGGTTCCAGAGGTGCCCGGCGAGCCAGGCGGCGACGGCGATCCCGGCGAGAAGGGAGAAATCGCGGGTGCGCCGCTGGCGGGCGGCGTCCCAGAGCGTCACGGCGGCAAGGCCGGCGAAGAGGGCGAGAACCGGCACGAGGGGGAGACGATAGCGGGAGGCCACCACGATCAGCACACAGGAGGCGGCCATCACGAGGAGGTAGACGGCGAGCAGCGGGGGAAGAGAGCGCTTCCGGGCGGCGATCCAGAGGCCGCAGACCGCCAGGGGGAAGAGGAGGCCCCAGCCCGGGAGCCAGCGGAGGAGGGGCGCCTCGGCGGCGAAGAAGTGGAAGCTGTGGCTGTCGCGGATCTCGTCGTCCTGGATCAGCCAGAGGGCCTTCTTGCCCAGGACGGCGAGCCAGCCCAGGGGATCGCCGGTGATGACCTCGCGGGCTTTGCGGGTGAAGTAGCGCTCCTGCTCGGCGGCGTTGAGGCCGAGGCGCAGGGGCTCGGCCTGGAGGTGGTCCCAGTCGCCGCCGAGGCGGGCGCCGGGGGTGCCGGTGCCGGCAGGGTCGTTCCCCATGTAGAGGTTGAGACCTCCGAATGCCTGGAGGGGGACGAAGCTGCCCGCCACGCGGGAGACCTTGACGGTGGCCGGGATGACCAGAAGGAGGGTCACCGCGACCATGACGAAGGCCCCCGCCCAGCCGTGGGCCGGACCGGCGCTGCTCGGCTCCTTCGTGTGCGCTCCCCCCTCTCCCCCACCCACGCTGCCAGTCGCCTGCGCCACGCCGGCCGGCCCACGGCTCCCCCCACCCCGGCGCAGGAGGAGGAGAAGGAGGAAAAAGGGGAGGAGCGCCAGGGCGGTGGCTCGCGTCAGGGCTGCGAGACCCAGGAAGAGGCCGGTGACGGCGGCTGCCGGAATGGGATGGGAAGAACGCCAGGGGGAGAGGAGCGCCGCCAGCGCCAGAACCAGGCAGAGCAGGAAGGTCCCCTCGGCCAGGAGGGAGAGCTCGACGTAGATCAGGGGGCCGTAGAGCGCGAGGAGCAGACCGGCGACGAGGCCGGCGCGTGGGCCGTAGAGGCGGCGCCCCAGGAGGGCCACGACGACGCAGAGGACGGCACCGAGGAGGGCCTGGATGAACCGTGCGGCGGTGAGGGAGCCATCGAAGAGGGCCAGGAGGGTGCCGAGGAAGTAGGGGTAGCCCGGCGCGTGGGTCGGCAGCAGCGGCCAACGGGACTCGCCGGCGGCGATGCTCTGCGCCCAGCGCAGGTACTCCAGGGAGTCGAGCTGCGGGGTCCGGAAGAGGACGAGCCGCCCGAGGGCGGAGAGGGCGGCCAGCCGCGCCGCCAAAGCCACTACGAAGACGGCGGCGAGGCCGGGAAGGCCGCCGCGGTCACGCGTGGGAGCGGGCGCAGACGGCCGCGGCTCGACAGTGCCGGAGCGGGCGGCGGGCTTCTTGCGGCCAGTCGGTTTCGGCACGGTCTGGTAGACTACACCGGATTCCGAGCAGCCACCCTTCCGGAGTCGTTCCTTCCGAGCCAGTCGTGTGATCGGCACCCGCGTCTCCAACTTCGAGATCCTCGAGCGTCTTGGCGGCGGAGGTATGGGCGTGGTCTACAAGGCCCGGGACCTGCGCCTGGACCGCGTCGTCGCCCTCAAGTTCCTGACCGCCCGGCGCGACGGCAGCGAGGGGGACCACCAACGCTTCCTGCGCGAGGCGCGCGCCGCCGCCACCCTCGACCACCCGGGGGTCTGCGCCATCCACGAGATCGGCGAGACCGAGGACGGCGCCCTGTTCCTGGTCATGGCCTTCTGCGAGGGGGAGAGCCTGGCCCGCGTCATCGACTCCGGCCCCCTCCGCCCGGCCCAGGCGGCCCACCTCGCGGCCCAGATCGCCGACGGCCTCGCCGCCGCCCACGAGCGCGGGATCGTCCACCGCGACATCAAGCCGGCCAACGTCCTGGTCACCCCGGGCGGCGATGCCGGAGGACATCCGGGAGGACATCCGGGCGGTCAGATCAAGATCGTCGACTTCGGCGTCGCCCGGCTCGCCGGCGTCACCCGCATCACCCGCCCCGGCACCACCGTCGGCACCGCCGCCTACATGGCCCCCGAGCAGCTCCGCGGCGAGGAGGTGGACGCCCGCGCCGACGTCTGGTCCCTCGGCGTCGTCCTCTACGAGATGCTCACCGGCGAGCTGCCCTTCCCCGGCGCCAACGAGTCCGAGATCATCAGCGGCATCCTCCACGCCCACCCGCGGCCCATCGGCGCCTTCCGCGACGGGGTGCCCGCCGGCCTCGAGCACATCGCCCTGCGCGCCCTGGCCAAGCGGCCCGCCGACCGCTACGCGCGGATCGCCGACATGGCGCGCGAGCTGCGGGACTTCGAGGAGGCCGCCACCTCGGTGGAGGGGACCGAGCACACCCTCGTGGCCCTCTCCAGGAGCCGCTCCGGCCCCCTCCCTGCCTCCGGGCTCCGGCTCGGCTCGCTGGAGCGCTACCGGGTCCTCGGCCCGCTCGGCGGCGGCGCCATGGGGGTCGTCCACGAGGCCGAGGACACGGCGCTCGGGCGGCGGGTGGCGCTCAAGTTCCTGCCGGCGGAGCTGAGCCGCGACCCCGACTCCAAGGAGCGCTTCCTGCGCGAGGCGCGGGCGGCGTCGGCCCTCGACCACCCCAACGTCTGCACCATCCACGAGATCGGCGAGACCGGCGACGGCCGGCTCTTCCTCGCCATGGCCCGCTACGAGGGGGAGACCCTCAAGCGGCGGCTGGAGCGCGGCTCGGTCTCCCTGGAGGAGGCGCTGGACATCGTCCGCCAGATCGCCCACGGGTTGGCCAAGGCCCACCGCCAGGGGATCGTCCACCGCGACATCAAGCCGGCCAACCTGATGCTCACCGGCGACGGCGTGGTCAAGATCCTCGACTTCGGCATCGCCAAGCTCGCCGGCGAGGCCGGCCTCACCCGCCTCGGCACCCCCATGGGCACGCCGGCCTACATGTCGCCCGAGCAGGCGCGGGGCGACGAGGTGGGGCCGGCGAGCGACGTCTGGTCGATGGGCGCCGTGGTCTACGAGATGCTCGCCGGCCGCCGCCTCTTCCCCGCCGACAACGAGCACGCGGTCCTCTACGCCATCCTCCACGAGGAGCCGAAGCCGTTGCGCGCCCTGCGGCCGGACGTGCCGCCCGAGCTGGAGCGCATCGTCGCCCGCATGCTCGCCCGCGACCCGGCGGCACGCTACCCCTCGGCGGTGGAGGCCCACGCCGAGATCAAGGCGCTCTACGGCCCCACTACGAGCTGGACCGTCTCCGGCGTCGCCTCGAAGGAAGGGCGGTGGGGGCGGTGGGCGCGCCGGCTCCCCTGGATGGCGGCGACCCTGGCCGCGGGGCTGGCGGCCGCCGCCTACCTCCTGCCGGAGAGAGGGCGGACGGACGCCCCGGTCCAGGGCACCTTCACCCGCCTCACCGACCAGGAGGGGAGCGAGGAGCTCCCCAGCCTGTCGCCGGACGGCAGCTTCTTCCTCTATACCAAGGAGGAGGACGGCAACGCCGACGTCTACCTGCAGCGGGTGGGCGGCGGCAACCCGATCAACCTCACCGCCGACTCGCCGGCGGACGACACCCAGGCCGTCTTCTCCCCCGACGGCCAGCAGATCGCCTTCCGGTCCGACCGCGACGGCGGCGGCATCTTTCTCATGGGCGCCACCGGCGAATCGGCGCGCCGGCTGACCGACTTCGGCTACAACCCGGCCTGGTCCCCCGACGGCCGGGAGATCCTGGTGGCGACCGAAGGGGTCAGTGGCGCCAACGTCCGGCTGTCCAGGAGCGAGATCTGGCGCGTCGACGCCGCCACCGGCGCCCGCCGGCTCCTGGTGCGGGGGGACGCCGTGCAGCCGAGCTGGTCCCCCAGCGGCCGGCGCGTCGCCTACTGGGGGCTGCCCGCCGGCAGCGGCCAGCGGGTGATCTGGACCGTGGCGGCCGACCCGGAGAAGGATGGGGCCGCCGAGCCGGTGCCGGTCACCGGCGACACCTTCCTCAACTGGAACCCGGTCTGGGCGCCGGACGGCCGCCACCTCTACTACGCCAGCGACCGCGGCGGCAGCATGAACCTCTGGCGGGTGCGCGTGGACGAGGGCTCCGGCGAGGTGCGGGGCGCGCCCGAGCCGGTGACCACGCCGGCCCCCTGGAGCGGCTTCCTCAGCTTCTCGCGCGACGGCAAGCGGATCGTCTATGCCACCCGCGACGGCCGGTCGAACCTGGAGCGCGCGCCGCTGACGGACGGCCGGGCCGGCCCCCTGGAGCCGGTGACGCGCGGCACCCGCACCGTCCGCTCGGCCGCCGTCTCCCCCGACGGGCAGTGGCTCGCCTTCGACACCTCGGCGCCCCAGGAGGATCTGTTCGTCGTGCGCGCCGACGGCAGCGGCCAGCGCCAGCTCACCGACGACGTGTTCAAGGACCGCTCTCCGAGCTGGTCGCCGCGCGGCGACCGCATCCTCTTCTACTCGAACCGCAGCGGCCGGTACGAGGCCTGGACGATCCGCCCGGATGGCAGCGGCCTGGAGCAGCTCACCCGCACCACGGGCCGGTCGCTGACCAATCCGTCGTGGTCCCCGGACGGCCGCTGGCTCGCCTGCACTCTGGGGGAGCGCGGGGCGCTGATCGACCTCTCGAAGCCGGTCGCCGAACGGGTGCCCCGCCCCCTGCCGCCGGTCAGCCCGGCAGGGGAGGTCTTCTCGCCCAGCTCCTGGTCGCCGGACGGCACCGCCCTCCTCGGTTATGTCGAGCGGCCGGACGAAAGCCCCGTGCCGGGCATCTATCTCTACCGGCTCGTTGATGGCCACGAGGGCCGCGAGGGCCGCTACGAGCGGCTCACCGCCGGCGGCGCCCGCGCGGGCTGGCTGGACGGCGGCCGCAGCGTCCTGTTCAGCGACCAGGGCCGGATCTTCGCCGTCGACCTCCAGAGCCACCAGGTCCGCCTCGTGGCGGAGCCGCCCCCCCACTCCGCCTTCACCATGGCGAGCGCGAGCCCGGACGGCCGCGCCCTCTACGTGGTGCGCGCCACCGACGAAGGGGACGTCTGGCGCCTCGATCTCCAGTGAGGCTTCCAGTGACGGCGGGTCCGGCCGCGGGTATACTGGCCGCCACGGGAGGGATACCATGGCTTTCAAGATCCGAGACCTGATGATCGACGTGCTCCCCGCGGGTGACGATCTGCCCGACGGGCGGCCCTGCCACCGGGACTCGTTCCGGCCGTCCGAGTGCCACGATCCGAGCTGTGCCGACTGCAAGCCGCACAGCCATTGCGCGCCGCCCTCGAGGCTCCAGCCGGAACCGGAAGGGACGTACGCCGCGAGCCTCCCTCTGCTCCGGGAGCAGCTCCGCCAGACCCTGGCCCGGCAGATCTAGCTCCCGCGGCCCCCGCGGAGGCGTCCCGCGACGGCTCTGGTAGACTTTCTATCCAGAGATCGGAAGACCCCTACGTCCACCGTCCCGTCCCCTCGGGGCCTGCGAGGAAGCCTCCGCGGTTGATCGGCACCACCGTCTCCCACTACGAGATCCTGGAGCGCCTGGGCAGCGGCGGGATGGGCGTGGTCTACAAGGCCCGCGACCTGACCCTCGACCGGCTGGTGGCGCTCAAGTTCCTCTCGGCCCACCGCGGCGGCGAGTCCGACCGCCGCCGCTTCCTGCGCGAGGCGCGGGCGGTGTCCTCCCTGGAGCACCCCAACATCTGCACCGTCTACGAGGTGGGCGAGGCCGGAGACGGCCGGCTGTTCATCGCCATGACGCTGTGCGAGGGGGAGCCGCTCAAGGAGAAGCTGGAGCGCGGCCCCCTCCCCCCGGACGAAGCGGTGCGCCTCGCCGCCGGCATCGCCGCGGGCCTCGCCGCCGCCCACGAGAAGGGGATCGTCCACCGCGACATCAAGCCGGGCAACGTCATGGTGGCACCCGGCAGCCCCCCCGGCAGTAGGGTGAAGCTGGTGGACTTCGGCATCGCCAAGCTCGCCGAGGAGACCCGGCTCACCCGCGCCGGCACGGTGGTGGGCACCGCGGCCTATATCGCCCCCGAGCAGTTCCGGGGCGAGGCCTTCGACCACCGGTCGGACGTCTGGGCCCTGGGCGTGCTCCTCTATGAGATGCTCACCGGCCAGCTCCCCTTCGACGCCGACCTCCAGCACGAGCTGGTGGAGGCGATCCTCCGCCGCGAGCCCGTGCCGCCGTCGATCCTGGCCTCCGGCGTGCCGCACGAGCTGGACCGCGTCGTGCTGCGCGCCCTGGCCAAGCGGCCGGCGGACCGCTATCCCGACATGAAGGCGCTGCGCGAGGACCTGGAGCGGCTGCTGGCGAGCCCGGAGGAGCTGGGGAAGACGGTGGTGGCGATCCCCTCGTCCCGCTCGTGGCCGATCACCCCGTCTCCGGCGGACCCCTCCGGCACCGGCAGCCGGCGCGGCTCCCCGAGCCTGTCGTCGCAGACGGGACCGCGCTACGAGATCCTGGAGCCGGT